>NZ_VRZC01000325.1 GCF_016743215.1 Geminocystis sp. GBBB08 | reverse complement strand
CCCATAGGGTATTTTTTATCAGTCATAAGTAATATAGCAATCCTAAATAATTCGTGGCAACGTCAACATCAAAAATTTGAAGACAAGGGGTTTAAACTCCTTGCATTGCTTATATACAATTAATAATTTTCCACTAGTACTTATTAAATAGCACTAAAAACCTAATTCAGAACCTTGAATTTCAAACTGTAATTCTTGATTTGTTGTGTGAGCAAAATCATAATAATCCTTGATTAATTGAGATACTAATTGATGTTTAATCCGCATTAATACACCTTTTAATAAACTGTTACCAGTACTTTGTAAAATAGGTTTTGGCGTTAACCATAAAGGAGGAGGTAAATCAACTTTTACCCTTAAATTTGCCTTCCCTTGTAAATAAAATTTATTATCTATTTCTATAGGAGTTAATTTACCCTTAAGATCAAGAGAAAATCGTTGATTAATATATTCAATACCTTTAATTTCACAGGATTCTGATTTTAAATAGACATTACCAGAAG
>NZ_VRZC01000324.1 GCF_016743215.1 Geminocystis sp. GBBB08 | reverse complement strand
TCTAAGAGGTTTAATATTTGAGAAGATTCTAACCGCCAACCATCAGCAGTTAAGGATTTTTGTGGTAGTAAAAAACTGTCTTTTTCATAGACTTTTTGAAAGTCATTTAAGGGTTGATTTGCACTCCAATTTAAGACTTTTATTTGATGGTTTTGATCCCCCACTAAATTTACTTTTAAAGGGCTTTTTGATCTCCCTAAATCCCCCTTAATAGGAACTTCAACACCGTTTTCCTTTTTAATAAGGGGGACTTTTACGGCTTTATCCTCTCTTTGTGAGGGCAGGGGGGGAGCTTTTTTCAACAGGATAATACTAGGATAGGCGATCGCCTCAAAAACGTTAGCGTCTCCAAAATCGATTAATAGCTCAATAGTAGAATTATGAGCTAGATAATTGCGTAATTTTTCTCCATAACCTGCTCTAAAGTATTTATTTGAGGAAATATAGCTTAAATAACCATTTTCTTTGAGTAACCTTAAACCTTGCTCATAGAAATAAACGTATAAGTCCGCCGTACCAGTATAACATTCATAT
>NZ_VRZC01000323.1 GCF_016743215.1 Geminocystis sp. GBBB08 | reverse complement strand
CAATGAGTCGATTGTAGCGTTTAACATACATAAGGGACTCTAACGTTAACAGAACAACTATCGAGTGTCTGATCGAGAGCGATAGCAGAGATAACACAGAACTTGCAAAATATTCTTTATCGTGGTGTAAGTGTGAACAACCCCTAATGGCGCTCCAGAGTTAAACATCTAAAACTGAGGATGGTTTCTCTCCACTAACAGCAGTGATCAACGCCTAATGGCGATCGAAGGTTAAACAGCTCTAAGGAAACTATCAAGTATTGGGAAAATGAAGGGTGATCAACGCCTAATGGCGATCGAAGGTTAAACAGCCTACATGGTTAACTTTAAAAATTTGGAATCATTATGTGATCAACGCCTAATGGCGATCGAAGGTTAAACAGCCAAAAAGAGAGTTCTTCTAACTGTTGCTTTTTAGTGTGATCAACGCCTAATGGCGATAGAAGGTAAAACAGTTTAGTAAACGAAAAAAACTCACATTGTGGAATCAGAGATCAACGCTTAATGGATATCAAAGGTTAAACAAAACATTTAGTTAACTTCTTATGAGATAAAATAATGTGATCAA
>NZ_VRZC01000322.1 GCF_016743215.1 Geminocystis sp. GBBB08 | reverse complement strand
GTATTTATCAGATACCCAATATCCACCTTTATTGGGATGTCTTCTTTTAGCCCATGTACGAAGGCGAAGATAAGTCAGATAATCAAGTTTAGAGTAAGTTTCATGACTAGAAACTGTTCTGTAGTAATTACACCAACCCCTGATAATCGGATTTAACTCACTGATAATTTTTTCTTGGGGTGCCGCTTTCAATCTGCCAATGGTTTCCGATAGTTTTTGATAGTGCCTTCTCACACTATCTTCGGATGGTTTGATAATTGTCTTAAAACAGAGTAATTGACCATGTCCATTTCTCCCTGACTGGTATTTGCCAACTTGATATTGACGTATGTTAAATCCCAGAAAATCAATCGAAACTTTAAATTAGTAAATTTCGTTATGTAGTACCTACCTTAATTGCCAAGCACTTTAAAAATATTTAATAATAGTTAAAATCGGAAAATGACAAAAGAGGGTTAGGAGGAGTTTTCATTTAAAGATTGACAGCCGTAAGTAAGAAAGAATTGATACTTTTACTTTTACTAGCCTGACTTTGTTGATTGTAAATAGTGTTAAACATAGTTAAACTATGACGCATACGG
>NZ_VRZC01000321.1 GCF_016743215.1 Geminocystis sp. GBBB08 | reverse complement strand
GATGTAAGAATTTGGTCAAAAATTTTGAAAGAACATTATTTAATTCCACACAAAAGATGAAATTATGTTTTATCCGACTAATGTTGAAAAGACTAGCAGTTTCCTAAGATACCAAATGGGTTCTATAACATTTAACTAAGGTAGAATAATTTATCAGCTTCGTTAAGATACCATGCTTTACCCTCTGGATCATTTTCTTTACTCCAGTTCATAAACTCCTCTTTGCTTAACTCTTTAGCTTTACTGCTAATAGTGGTTTTAGATGCACCCTTACCTTTATTTTCATTTGTCTTGAATCTTTCAGCTAATTTACCCATTGATAACCCTTGCTCTTTAACCTCGGTATTCTCTGGGGTAGTTATTGCCTCGGAGTTATCATCAATAGTAACCTTAAGGGCTGATACATCCTCATCAATAGTTACATCTTCTTTAACATGCTCATTTACTACCTTTGGGATAACTTCGATAGCATTAAGGTTTTTAACATATTCACTTTCATTATTATTTTTGCCACTGGATACCCTCTCAATAACCTCATTCTCAATCAGTATCTCTGGGGTAATAGTCTCGTTAACTAGATTATTTT
>NZ_VRZC01000320.1 GCF_016743215.1 Geminocystis sp. GBBB08 | reverse complement strand
TTTGAGCGTAATATATTCCTGTTAAAATATGTTGTAAGTCTTCATGTTTAATTATCTCCTCAAGAAGATATTGGCTAAAATTACCACCTAACAAAATAATAGTAGTATCTGTGCGACCTGTTAAAGCGATAATATCAGGAAAATAATCACTAGAATTATTAATTACGTCTAGCAATTGAGGACAAATATTTTCATTAGCAGAAGCGCTTATTAATTTCTGTTTTAAATCCTGCCAAGAATAAAAGCTAACTTTATCGGCAAGAAGATAACGAAATAATGGAGTCTCCTGCCATTCGGTTACAAGTATCCCCTTCTCGTGTGTCTCAAGAAAAGCATCTTTAGGGGTGAAGTGAAAAAAATCAGGTATCGAATTGTTAAACCCTAAACGACTTGCAACAACGGGATTTTGGTATAAGATTTTTCTCAAACAAATGGAAGCTAAAGATTCTGTACCTAAAATTCCTGTATCTGCACTACCATAAAAAGAATATAAAAAAGGCTTTTCGGGGCTAACTTGAGCTTGATTTTGTAAATTAATCCTAAAATTTTCAGGAAAAGATTCCCCCGTAACAATATAACGTAACTTATGAACAGGTAAGTCATAACCTAAATATTTTGC
>NZ_VRZC01000031.1 GCF_016743215.1 Geminocystis sp. GBBB08 | reverse complement strand
GGCCTAAAGAGTTGGAAATTTTTGATTATGATCAAGAAAATTATACAACTTCTTTATGGTTTTCTGAAGGTACAACCAGTTATTATGACATGATTATTCCCTTAAGAGCTGGTATTTATAATCATCAAACATTTTTTGAGTTATTAAGTAAAGATATTAGTCAATATTTAGCTATTCCGGGTAGAAATATTCAACCATTAAATGAATCAAGTTTTGATGCTTGGATCAAATTATATCGTCGTGATGCTTATAGTAATAATAATCAAATTTCTTATTATTTAAAAGGGCAATTGGTTACTTTACTTTTAGATTTACTTATTAGAAAAAATAGCGATAGTCAAAAGTCTTTTGATGATGTCATGAAAACAATGTGGCTAAAATTTGGAAAAGAAGAAATTGGTTTTACTTCTAAACAGTTACAGAAAGAAATTGAGGCGATCGCCAATACAGATTTAACAGAGTTTTTCTACTTATATTTAGACACGACAACAGATTTACCATTTAACGAATATTTTGAACCTTTCGGCTTAAAATTAGAATCACAAATAGATAAAAATATACCACCATATTTAGGTTTAAATCTTCAGAAAAAAAATGCCATAGAAGAAATAACTTTTGTGGATGCCAATTCCCCAGCAGGAAAAGCCGGAATTGATGCCGGAGATGAATTGTTGGCTATAGATGACTTTAGAGTGACAGCAGATAGTTTAAACGATAGATTATTAGATTATCAAACTAATGACATTATTAAATTAACGTACTTTCATCAAGAAGAATTAAAAACTGCAAAAGTAAAATTAGCCCCTCCTCAACCCTCTAGTTATCGAGTAAAAATTATTGACTATCCTAGTGATAAACAAAAAGAAATGTTAAAAAAATGGCTTTCTACTAATGAGGAATTTAGAATTTAGAATTTGACTTGAGTTCGACATAAAATTGTCGGTGAAGGTGAGACTGCCATAGACTAGGAGACTAGAAGATGAGGAGACTAGAAGATGAGGAGACTAGAAGACTGGAGAGAATTGACTTAAACATTATTAAAATTGATTTTCGACAATTATTTACTAAACTTAATTCTTTTAGGTGGGTAAAATTTCGTCAAGACTCTTAAACCCTTATTTTTAAAAGTTTTTGACATCAAACTGACGTAGAATGATGTTAGTTTAATAATCCTTGACGTAAATTACCGTTATTTTCTGCTAACAAAAATTCTGCTTCGGTTAAAGTTTTATTACCCCAGTGCATTAATAATGCCAATTTTACTTTATTACCACTAGCTATTAATAGTTTAGCCGCACTTTCTCGGTCTAAATCTGTTAAGTCACTGATAATTCTTAAGGCTCGATCTTCTAGTTTACTATTGGTCACCGATACATCTATCATCCGATTACCGTAAACTTTGCCTAATTTTACCATCACCCCTGTGGAAATAATGTTCAATGCCATTTTTGTAACTGTTCCAGCTTTCAACCGAGTTGAACCTGCTAAAATTTCAGCTCCTGTCAATAAACGAATATCAATATCTGCCTCTATGGTTACTTGATTTTTCGGCACACAACTCATGGCGATCGCCACTGCCCCTAATTTTTTCGCTTCTTTTAACGCCCCATGGACATAAGGAGTTGTACCACCTGCGGTAATTCCAATAACCACATCTAAAGAACTGATCTGATGATCAATCATAGCTTGAGCACCATCTTCGGGACGATCTTCTAAGGCTTCCGAACTTTTCACTAAAGCAGACGCACCTCCTGCTAAAATCCCCTGTACCATATCCGGATTAGTGCAGAAGGTAGGTGGACATTCGGCCGCATCTAACACCCCTAAACGTCCGCTAGTACCTGCTCCGATGTAAAATAAACGTCCTCCCTTCCTTAATGCTCTCGCTGTCACTTCTATGGTTTGGGCTAATTCTTCCCTAGCATTGGCGATCGCTTCAATAGTTTTTTGATCTTCTTGATTGAATAAATCGACTATTTCCAGTGCTGAAAGTTGGTCTAATTTAATACTAGCAGAGTTAATTTGTTCGGTTAATAAATGACCACGATTCATAAATAATTAATAGTGAATAGTGAATAATGATTAGTGAATAATGATTAGTGTTATCGGGTAAGGTTTGAGAGTCATATTCTCGCACCCGTTGTGTGCAATACATCCCATGCCTAAAGACGATGGGCGAGTTGCGAAGTTATTGTAAAACAAAAATCCGCGCTGGTAATTCCTCATTTCTCATTCCTCATTCCTCATTCCTCATTCCAAATTCTAAATTCTAAATTCTTAAAGAAGTCCTTCTAGTTGACGACGGATGCGTTCTAATTCAAAAGCTGACATTTCGGCTTCAGAATATTCCGAAGAAGAAGGAGAATACACCCCATCTTCATTCCAATCTGTTTGGGGTACATTATTTTCAGGGGGAATTTCTAACATCCCTTCACTGATAAATTTCCATTCATAACCTGAAGAAAGACAAAAATCTTCAACTTCTTCTCTATCAATAGGTTCAACGGAAGGAGTGGGAAAATCCTGAGCTTCCAATAATAAAGCGTAACGAATAGCATCATCTTCGGATTCAAAGATTAAAACAAAATCTTGATCTCCTATTTGAATAGTATGGATTCCTTCGTTATCCGTACCTGAATTATATAAAAGAATGTATGTGCGCATTGATCATCATTATTGTTGTTAATAATTAATAATTTGGCTGACAACTATAAGTCGTATTAATTGTAATTACCATTTCATCGATCGCCCGTACTAAAGCAGCACCTGATTGATTAGGAGTATTAGCTAAGATACTAAAAACTAAAGTACCATATTGTTGATGATCTAAATAACCAGATAATGCTCTTACACCCGTTAAAGTACCAGTTTTAGCGTGAACAATGCCTTGTACGGAAGTTTGTTTCATACGATTGCGTAAAGTACCACTAATGCCGGCGGTGGGTAAAGAGGCGAAAAAAATATCTCTTTGAGGATTAACATACATCATTTTGAGAGTATCCACTAAAACCCTAGGAGTAGCAATATTTTGTCGGGATAATCCCGAACCATCAGCAAAGTGAAAACCTTGAGGATTAATACCTAATTGACTTAAAATTTGTTTGGCTACTGCACCACCACCAAGTCTCTTTAAAAGAGTATCAGCATAATAATTATCACTTCTTAAATTAGTCACCGTTACCCATTCTTGTAAAGATTTATTAGCACTAATGGTTGTTTCAGGGGATAACCGTTGTAAAGCGGCCGCCGTTGTTAAAATTTTCATATTAGAGGCGGGAATAAATCCTCGATCAGCATTATATTGATAAATAGTTTCCCCATCGGATAATCTTTGAACTAAAATACCCCAACTGCCTCCATAACGTTTAACAATGGTTTCAATGGCTGGAGCAAGAAAATCATTGTTACAAACTGGTGCTGAAGTGTTATTTTCTGGAGGTAAAATTTCAATGGGGATAGAAAAAGTATCTTGATTATAATTGTTAACATCAGGTAAGACAGGTTGTGCGGATACTCCTCTAGAAGAAGCAATAGCAAGAATTGTGAGTAAATGAATCAATAGTTGCTTTTTAGGCATAAGATTAAATTTTAGGTTAATGAACTAGAATAATTTTTCAAATTTTAACAATTTATTTATATTTATCAAAAACGGATGAGTGAAAATCAACCATTATCGAAAGTAAAAAAAACTAACACAACAGTTTACCATCTTGTCAGGTCTTTGATTGTTAATCCAGTATTTCATCTTTACTTTCGAGGTACTGTTACTGGTAGAGAAAAAATACCCCATCAAGGTAAATTAATTATTGTCAGTAATCATGCTAGTGTTTTTGATCCTCCTTTACTTTCTGCTGCTATTAATCGCCCTGTTGCTTATATGGCAAAGGAAGAATTATTCCTAGTTAATGGTTTATCACAATTAATCACTGTTTTAGGTGCTTATCCCGTAAATCGTGAAAGTGTTGATCGTAAAGCAATCCGTCAAGCTATATCAAGAATTGAAGAAGGATGGGCAACTGGTATTTTTATTGAAGGAACTCGTACTATTGACGGTAAAATTCATGATCCCAAATTAGGAGCGGCGTTAATTGCGGCAAAAGCTCAAGCTCCCTTATTACCAGTGTGTTTATGTGGTACAGAGAAAATTAACGTTTCAGGCAAAAAAATACCCCAATTTGTGAAAATAAAGATCAAAATCGGCGATTTAATTGAGCCTCCTACTTCTGGTAAAAAAGAACAATTAGAATTAGTTACTCGTCAGTGTGCTGAAAATATCAATAATCTTCACGAATCAATGCTACTTAGAAACGAGAAATAGCAGACTAAGTAGGCTCATAGGTGTTATATTGATCTATGAATTCCTCAACTCTAATAACAATATCAAAGTAAAAACTTTATTGTTGTCTTTAGGTAACTTAACAAAATAGTCAATTAATTTAATCTTTGTTCTAACAAAAGCAAAATTATCTAAAATCAAACTAAAATCAAAATTAGGAGATATATCTCTATGGAATCTCAATCTTACGAAGAAACTCAAATTAATCAATCTACCGCACAATTCGAGGATGACATACCCGGTGTTATTACCTCTACTTCTGCTAAAATACCTTCTAATGATGAACAAGGTTGGCAAGAATGGGTAGATGTAGTAGTCGAATTTTTAGCTAAAGTACCAGAACAATTAGGAAACTTCTTTTCTAATTATCAACAACCTTTAACTACTCTTGGCTTAATTCTCACGGCTGGTATTACTGTTTATATTACTTTATCAGTATTAGATGCCATTGATAATATTCCCCTGTTATCCTCTATTTTAGAATTGGTAGGTTTAGGATATACTGCTTGGTTTGTTACTCGTTATTTATTAAAAGCTTCTACTCGTCAAGAGTTATTTGCTGAATTTAATGGCTTAAAACAACAAGTATTAGGAAAGAATCAAGGTTAATCTGTATTTTGTCAGAATATAGGGGCTAAATTATGCCTCTATATAACTTCAGTCTGATACAAAATTGTTGGTTAAGGTAGCAGATTTTAAAAAAGGAAAAGGTTTTTATAATTGAAATAACTTGCACTTGAATTGATTTTAAATATTTTTTGCCTAAATTTAATCATTGTTAACTGTATCGTCTGACAATAACTATACATAATACCTTGTTCATCAAAATTCTTACGTCAGTTCGATGTCAAAAACCTTTAAAAATAAGGGTTTAAGAGTCTTGAGGAAATTTTACCCACCTAAAAGAATTAAATTTAGTAAATAATTGTCGAAAATCAATTTTAATAATTTTTAAGGGAATTCTCTCCTAGCCTTAAGAGTCTTCTAGCCTTCTAGTCTATGGCAGTCTCACTTTCACCGACAATTTTATGTCAAACTCAGATTCCCTTAAGGTTTGAGCCCGTAAATTTTCATAACTAATAAGGGAGTTATCAAAGTTAAAGTAATAGTCAGAGGTAAGCCGATACGGGTATAATCTAAAAATTTATAACCTCCGGGTGCATATATCATTGTGTTAGTTTGATACCCAATGGGTGCTAAATAACTATTAGAAGCGGCAAAAGTCACCACATACATAAAAGATAAAGCGTCATAACCAATACTTTCTGCTATTTTTACCGCAATGGGAATCATTAACACCACCGCCGCATTGTTTGATAAAACCTCCGTTAACATAGAAGTAGCAAAATAAAATAAGACAAGAATCCAATATCCTGATAAGTTACCAGCTACAGCTAATATTTTATCTGCTAACCATTGATTAGTTCCAGAATTATCCATTGCCACTCCTAGGGGGATTAATCCTGCTAATAAGAAAATAATATCCCATCTTACTGCACCATAAATTTCTCCCGGTTTTAAACATCCTGTTATTACCATTAACAAAACTCCTGCTAAACTGGCAGTTAAAATCGGCACAATATCTAAAGCGGAAATTAAAATTACGCTAAGAATAATCCCTAAAGCAATAAAGGCTTTTTCTTGTCTTAAACCTTCTCGATTTTTTTCTTCTAAAACTAATAATTCCCTTGTGGTTTGTAAACCAATAAAACTTTCTTTGGTTGCTTGACTTAACAGTAAATCTCCAAATTTTAAAGTAACTTTACCTAATCTTTCTCTAATTAATTCTTGGCCTCTTCTTATGGCTAAAACAGTTCCATTATAACGTTGACGAAACCTTAAATCTTTTAATGTTGAACCAATTAAGCGAGAATTTGATAAGATTAAAACTTCAGCAATTTTTTCTTCTTGACTATTATTCTCCCTCTCTAAATTATCAGAATTAAATTTATAATCAGCTAATATTTCCACTCCTCTTTCATCTTTTATATTGAGTAAATTATTACGACTTCCTCTCACTAATAAAATATCGCCTACCGCTAAAATTTTATCAGCTAAAGGCGGTGGGAAAAGCACGTCATTACGGATAATTTCTAATATATCTAAATCAAATTTTCTTTGAATTTCACTACTGCGTAAAGTTTGCCCAATTAAACTAGATTTAGGGGGAATAATCATCTCACTTACATATTCTTTTAACTCATAATCCTCGCTTAAAGATTCTCCTCCCGCTGGTTTTCTGGCAGGTAATATTTTTGGTGCGGCTAAAGAAAGATATATTAAACCAATTAAAAATACTGGTAAACCTAACTTAGTAAATTGAAAAATACTAAATTCAGGATAACCTAATTGTACAGCTATTCCACTGGCTAAAATATTAGTAGAAGTACCTAAAAGAGTAATTAATCCTCCTAAAATTGTCAGATAAGACAAGGGAATTAATAACTTAGAAATAGAAGTTTTTGTTTGTTTACTCCATTGCTCAACGATAGGTAAAAAAATCGCTACCACTGCGGTATTATTAATAAAAGCACTAATCGGTCCGACAATCATTCCCATGGTAAAAATTTGTTGACTGGGGTTTTTCCCACCAAATTTTATCAACCAATCTCTGACTATATTTAAAATTCCTGTTTTCGTAATTCCGGCGCTAAGAATAAACATTGCCATGACGGTAATAGTAGCAGAGTTACCAAAGCCTGAAATCCCTTCACTAGGAGTAACTAACCCTAAAAGCATTAATACCACCGCTACACATAAAGAGGTTAAATCTACTGGCAACCATTCAGCTATAAATGCGATTAAGGCTATTATTAAAACTGTAACCGTCAGGAAAATAGGGGAAATATTGCTTAAAAAATCCATTTTTAATAATTAAGGGAGTAGAAAAGAGAAAAGAGAAAATAGGAAATAGGCAACAGACTTTTTGCATTTGTCAGGTAACAAGCAAAAGTCAATAGACAACAAGCAAAAGTAAAAAAATTCATTTATTAAAACATCATAATTTATTTTATTTTTAATTTTGCAAGAAGTTTAATATTTAGATCCTATATCCAGTTTATAATTAATGTATAAAGGTTGGTAATAGGAATAATTTATCAATAGTCTCGCTTTTTTTTATAACTAATAAATTGACATTGGTTATTTGTCATTATTCATTCTTAAGCCTTCACTCTTAATTCTTCATGATTAATTCCTCATTTATCATCCATAATTACCTTGACTATCTTTTATAAAAATTGTTGACTATCTTTTCTTTCTTGTAAAATTTTTAAGGCTTTTTTTATGTCTTGAGTTTTATTTTTATTAACCACTAAAGTAGCATTTCCATCTCTGACTATTACCACATCTTCTAAACCAATAGTCATAATTATTTCTTCTTCTTGAGTGCTATAAATAATCGAATTTTTTGTATTTTCATTAATATGATTGCCTCTCACAACGTTACTATTTTCAGCAGTTAATAATCTCTCTAAAGCATTCCAATCTCCTAAATCATCCCACCCAAAATCTACTTTAATGACACAAGCAAGATGAGTTTTTTCCATTAACGCATAATCAATACTGATTTTATCTAACTCTTGATAAGCTAATTTTCCTTTATCTTCTAACGGCTGTAAAATTTGTGGTGCATAATTGGCTAATTCTTTTAACACAACCCCGATTTGAAAAATAAACATCCCACTATTCCAACTATATCTCCCCGTAGTGATAAATTCTTCTGCTTTTTCTTCGTCAGGTTTTTCTGTGAAACGAGTCACTTTATAAATAAAAATATCGTCTTTTTTCGTCTTAACTTCTCCTTGCTCAATATAACCATAACCGGTACTTGGATAATCGGGCTTGATACCTAAGGTTACAATGGCTTCGTTTTCTAAAGCAAAATTAACCCCTGTTTCAATAATTCTCTCAAATTCTTCTTGATTACCAATGTAATGATCCGCCGGGAAAAAACCAGCGATCGCATCTTCTCCATAATGAGTTTTAATAAATAAACTAGCCCATGTCACCGCTGGTGCTGTATCTTTGCCCACAGGTTCAACTAAAATATTCTGATGAGGTAATAACGGTAATTGTTGCTTAACACCATCAGCTAATAACTGTGAGGTGATAACGAGAATATTCTCCCACCCTTGGGCTAAAGATAATAACCGATAGGCGGTATTTTGTAACAAACTTTTACCACTACCATCAAGACAAAGAAATTGTTTCGGGCGTTGTAATCGGCTGAGAGGCCAAAATCTTTCACCTTTTCCTCCAGCTAAAATTACAGGTACAAATGTTTTTGTCATGGTTTTTGCCAAAATAAAGAGATAATAGTACGCAATTAATCAAAGATTATGTTATCAATATTAGAGATCAAAACCACAAAAATTAATGGTGAAATTGAAGAATAAATCGGCACATCAATCAAATAACTCTCACGCCAAAAAAAAATCTATCCCCATCAAAAAATCTACTTCTCCTTTGCTACAAGGTTTTATTTGGGGAGGTTGTTTTACTGTTACTGCGGCGGTATCTAGTTTTATAGGCATGACAGTAGCTTTAAAAACCCCTATCTCTGTTGATTTTAACCCCATTTTAGAAAAAATTGAAGCCTTAAAAAATTTTGGTTTAAGTTCTCTTTTCGCTCAACAATTACAAGAACCTGTTAACATTTTAGTGATGGGTATTGATAAAGTTGCCAATAGTGAAGAAAATCCTGAAAGTCGATTCTCAGGGCGTAGTGATACAATGTTATTAGTAAGATTTCAACCTGATGATCATTCTTTAAAAATACTTTCCATTCCGAGAGATAGCCGTGTGCAATTGCCCAACGGAAATTATGATAAAATTAACAGTGCTAATGCTATCGGTGGAGTGCCTTATACCAAAGAAGTTATCCAAAGAAATTTAGATAATATAAATATTGACAAATATATTAGAATTACCCCTAATGCCTTTACCGATTTAGTGGATTTAATTGGCGGTGTTGAAGTGTATGTGCCAGTAGATATGAAATATACTGATAAAACTCAAGGATTATATATTGACTTAAAAGAAGGGAAACAAACCTTAAATGGTGATCAAGTTGAACAATTTGCTCGTTTCCGTCATGATAATCTAGGAGATATTGGCAGAGTGCAACGACAACAAATATTACTCAAAGCCTTACGAGAAAAATTACAATCTCCTCAAACAATTTTTAAAATACCTCAAGCATTAAAATTATTACAGAATGAAATAGATACAGATTTAACACAATCAGAAATGTTAAGTCTTGCTGCCTTTTCTTTAAGTTTAGATAGACAAGAGATTCGTATGGTAATGTTACCCGGAAGAGCAAGTCAAAATGGGGAATATCGCCTCAGTTATTGGCTAATTTCCGAAGAAAATAAACAAAATATTATCGATGAATTTCTTACTAATAAATCATCTTCTACAGAAAATTATCGATCTTTTGATAATATTAAAATTGCCATTCAAAACGGAACTTCTAATGGAGAATTAGCCAGAAAGTTAGCCTTATTTTTACGAGAAAATAACTTTAAAAACGTTTATATTTCTAGCAATTCCCCTTATCCTACTCCTAATACAAAAATTATTGTGCAACAAGGTGATTATAATTCAGCAGAAAATCTCAAAAATATTCTTAATTTTGGTGAATTAGAGTCTTCTTCTACAGGAGATATTGATTCAGATATTACCATTCGTATCGGGGATGATGCGGAAAAATTATTATTAGAAGATAGCTTTGTTAAATAACATCTTTATTTTCTATTTGCTACCTTGACTAATAATACCCAATACCTAACACTTAATACCCTCATCTCCTCCTCCCCCATTCTTGATTTCCTCAATTCTGCAATAATTATTATAATAAGGTGAGTTATGATATAAGAATTGTCCGTTAAAATTTACCTTTCTATGATTGAAAAACTACCCGTAAAAATTGTCAGTGATAATCGTCAAGCAAGATATTTATACGAAATTTTAGATACCTATGAGGCGGGAATTGAATTAACAGGCACAGAGGTAAAATCTATTCGTATGGGTAAAGTTAATTTGCGAGATGGTTATGCTTTGATTCGTAACGGGGAAGCATGGCTTAGTAATGTGCATATTTCACCTTATGAAATTAGTGGTAAGTACTTCAATCATGAACCTCGTCGTAATCGTAAATTATTGTTACATAAAAAAGAAATTAATAAATTAATTGGTTTACTAGAACAAAAAGGTTTAACTTTAATTCCCCTAAAAATGTATCTTAAAGGTCATTGGATTAAAATAAGTTTAGGACTAGGAAAGGGTAAAAAAATTCATGATAAACGAGAAACCGTTAAACGTAGAGAAGATCAAAGAGAAATGGCTAGAGCAATAAAACGATTTTAATATAATTATCAGGGATTAAATGTTATGAGAGAAAATAGAGAACAAAATCTGGATAAACTTCAATTATCATTATACCTAATGCCTTTATTCGGACCAATTTGGGCTTTAATTAGGCTAAAATTTTTTCCTCATAATCTTGATTCACAACAAAAAAAAACTAGCCGTCTTTCCTTAAAATTAGGTATGTTTTGGTTAATTACTTACAGTACTTTATGGGTAGGAGGTTGTGTGACTTCTGAACTACTATCAATAAGATTACTTTATTTCAATGGTATCATTACTACCACTTATTTTCTCCTTTGTTTAATCCTAATTTCCCGTCTTTGGAGTCAAAATTTAAGTAAACCGAACTAAATTACTAATTATTATTATGACTTGGGCATATAAAACTCCTGGCATTCCTGATGAACTTTTTGAACGTTTACCCGGCATTCCTTTAACAAAAAAAGAAGTTAGATTACTGATATTATCAGGTTTAAGATTAGAAGAAAAGTCTGTTATTTGGGACATAGGAGCAGGTACTGGTACTATTTCTATTGAAATTGCTTTACTTTGCCCTAAAACCACTATAATTGCTATTGAAAGAGATCCTGATGTGGCTAATTTGATCAAAAAAAATTGTCAGCGTTTTGGTATTAAAAATATACAAGTAATTGAAGGAAACGCTCCCGATTGTTTTAACAATATAACTCAAAAACCTGATCGAGTTTGTATCGGTGGTGGCAAATCTGTAAAGGAAATTTTAGAGCAAGTTTGGGATTTATTACCAGCACAAGGTAGAGTTGTTGCTATGGCTAGTAACTTAGAGAATCTTTATCGCATTTCTGAAGGATTATCTCAATTACAGGCACGAAATATCGAAGTTGTTCAATCTTCTATCAATCGTTTGGAAATGAGGGGATTAAGCCAAGTCTTTGCCGCCATTGCACCTATTTTTATTTTGAGTGGAGAAAAAATTAATGATTAATGTGTCATATATTGATATGTTTGTAGTAAACCCTTAAGAGCTTATTCTTTATTTATAACTGCTAAAGCCCTCACTACGAACTTTTAAAAAAATCAATAATGACAATTATTCTACTTTTAGTTTGATTAAAATAAGAAATAACGTTGAGCCATTGGTAATACATAAGCCGGTTCGCAGGTTAAAAGTTCACCATCAGCTCGTACTTCATAAGTTTCTGCATCAACTTCCATATTCGGAGCATAATCATTTAACTTCATATCCGCTTTACTCAAATTACGGGTATTTTTTACCGCTATTGTTGGCTTTCTCAATCCCAATTTGCCTTTAATATCTAACTCTAGGGATGCTTGAGAAACAAAAGTTAAACAGGTAGAGGCGATCGCACCTCCAAAACCACCAAACATCGGTTGAGAGTGACGGGGTTGAGGAGTAGGAATACTAGCATTAGCATCACCCATTTGGGCATAGGCAATCATGCCACCTTTGATGACTAACTCAGGTTTTACCCCGAAAAAAGCCGGTTTCCACAACACCAAATCTGCCAATTTACCTTCTTCGATCGAACCGACATGATCAGCGATACCATGAGTAATAGCAGGGTTAATAGTATATTTAGCAACATAACGCTTTGCTCGAAAATTATCATTAAGACTTTCCCCATTAATAAGAGGGGATTGAGGAGGGTTCAAATGTCCTCTTTGTACCTTCATTTTATGGGCAGTTTGCCATGTGCGAATAATTGTTTCTCCTACCCTTCCCATAGCTTGAGAATCAGAGGCAATCATGCTAAAAGCCCCTAAATCATGTAAAATATCTTCAGCAGCGATCGTTTCCCGGCGAATGCGAGACTCAGCAAAAGCAACATCTTCAGGGATACCTCTATCTAAATGATGACATACCATTAACATATCAAGATGTTCTTCGAGAGTATTCATGGTATAAGGGCGAGTAGGATTAGTTGAAGAAGGTAAAACATTCATTTGCCCACATACCTTAATAATATCCGGTGCGTGACCGCCTCCTGCCCCTTCGGTATGATAAGTATGAATTACTCTGTTTTTAAAAGCGTTAATGGTATCTTCCACAAATCCTGCTTCATTTAATGTGTCGGTGTGAATAGCTACTTGTACGTCATATTTATCAGCAATAGTTAAACAAGTATCGATACTCCAAGGGGTTGTACCCCAATCCTCATGCAGTTTTAAGCCCATTGCCCCAGCTTTGACTTGCTCAATTAATCCCTCTGGTTGACTACTATTACCCTTACCTAAAAAGCCTAAATTCATCGCAAAAGCGTCAGCAGATTCTAACATTCGATAAAGATGCCATTCTCCAGGAGTGCAAGTGGTTGCATTTGTACCTGTAGCTGGACCTGTACCACCACCAATCATCGTTGTAATTCCAGAGGCGATCGCAGTCTCAATTTGTTGAGGACAAATAAAATGAATATGGGTATCGATACCACCGGCGGTTAAAATCATTCCTTCTCCAGCGATAACTTCTGTCACAGCACCGATGATAATATTTACTTTAGGTTGAATTTCAGGATTTCCAGCTTTCCCAATTTTGTAAATTTTGCCGTCTTTAATCCCAACATCAGCTTTAACGATACCCCACCAGTCGAGAATTAAAGCGTTAGTGATAACTGTATCTACTGCACCATCTGCCCTTGAAATGCCCGATTGCCCCATACCATCCCGAATTACCTTTCCGCCACCGAATTTCACTTCATCGCCATAAACGGTATAATCTCTCTCAACTTCGATAATTAATTCTGTATCCGCCAACCGAATGCGATCGCCAACTGTCGGTCCGAAGGTTTCAGCGTAGGCACGTCTATCGATAAAATAACTCATAGCAATTAATCATAAATAATTGACAATAATTCTATCTTAACTTAAGGTCGAAAGAAGTCCCAGTCTGAATTTTTCAACAAAAAAGTCCCACAAATCAGCGATCTTGATAACCCAAGAAAATCTTTATATTACTTAGATCTTGCATCTCTATCATCAATTCTCGATGAGGATAGGGAAAAGGGAAGAGGGAAGAGGGAAAAGTAATCAGAATTGATTTTTCCCGTTTTGTTTCATTGGTATTATTGTACTGGTGCAAGATCTGAGTATTACTCCTTAAAGATTTCTTTTAATAATAACCAAAAAGTTTTTTTCCATCCTCTTTGTTGTAAAGATTGTCGAAAACGAATATAATTTTTTACTCTAGTTGCAGTTTGAGGATGTTTAACAATTTGAAGATTACCCCAATTATCCATATAATAAATTCTTCTTTGATTACTAGCATTAATTTTTTCCGCAATACTAAGTAAATCAAAATGTCTGCCATGAAGAATTTTAACTGTTTTATTGACAAAGCCGGGGGTGATAAAACGACAGTTATATTCTGGGGTTAAAGTAGCAATTCTCAACTTACTATTATAAATAGCTTCTCGAAAAGTTGGTTGATCTGGAAGATAACCTGATACTAAATTCTTTACTAAATCTCGTTGATATAAAGATAGCCACTGAGAAAAAAGTTGCTCAATTAAAACAGATTTTTTATAGAGAAGAATACAAAAATTAAATTCAGGAAAACAGTCTGGAATATGGGAAGTTTTATATTCTAAATTCCATCGTTGAGAAGCATGGGAAACTGCCAGATCAAATTGTTCTAATAATGTAAATAATTCTTGAATATTATCGCAAATATAAGTATCACTATCTAAATATAAAGTTTGTTTATAAGGTGATTTTAGTAAATAAAGAATTTTTGTACTTTGGCGATGTCCGTTATATAAATAAGGGGAAATAGGTATGATTTGTTCAAAATAATCTGATGAAATTTTTTGATCACTAAAAATAGTAATAGGAATATCAGGATTTTTTTGTTTAAAACTTAAAGCAGATTGATAGGCTTCCTTAACACAATTTTCCCCCGTAACAATATAAATAACACCTTGAGATAATTGATTATTCATAGTTTTTATTTAAAAACCTGTTTAATTTTATCCTTAGTTTGATAAATTATTCCCATAAAAGAATTAAAATTCTTAAATTTTTTTAAGTCTGCTTGAAAATTAATACCATATTGAATAATTTGCTTCTCAAATAGTTCTAAAGCATATTCATATAATTTTATATCTAATTGATTATGATCTCGAATAAATTTAATAACTTCGGGGGAAAAAGTTGAGTCTGGAGGTTTATTATTAGCTACTCTTTGACGGTAATAATAAATATTTTGCCAACCTAAAAAATGTTTAAATAATAATAAACTTTCATCAAATTTTTCTGTAATTCCTATAACTTGAAAATAATCTCTAAGATTTGCTTTAGCTTTGTCTAATAATTTTAAAGACTCTTGATTATAATAATCAGTTAGTAAAAAAGAATGAACTTCTTTGGCTTTTTTTAACTCTCGATGCCCTAATTTTATTTGATATAAAATATCTAATCCAGATAACCATGTTGTCATGTGATTAGAACCTCTTGTTAAGCAAAATTCTTGTAAAGTCATTGAGGTATTTTCAGGAACATTTTGCCGAAAATAATAAGCAGAAATAACTCTTTTAATTGGATTTCTTAACATAGTAATATAACTTGCCTCTTGATCTAAATAATCATGCAACCCAAAAGCAATATGTCCTTTAATTATTTTGATTTTCTTCTCAGATAGTTGAGATTTAATTGACTCAATAGTTTGTGAAAAAGATTCTCGATGAAGAATTGTAAATATTTGCTCTTGATTATAATTATGATTAATAATTGAGTGTAAAGTAGTTCCAGCCGTTTTTTCAATATGGGTAAAAATAATTACAGGTTTTTCCTTTTGATTAAGAGATTTATATTTATTTGGTTTAATAATATTGGTATATTGCATTTATTTATGAAGTTTAGTTAATGTTTGGGGTTGTGTAAGTCCTATTTTTTCCTCATAAAAACCTAGTAAATTTGCTAATTGAGCAATAAAAAGAATTAACCAATATTTTAAATAAAATTGCCCAACAATAAGTAGGAATAACGATCGAAGTCTCTAATGGTAACATAATCTTTTTTCTATTTAGTTGTTATTATTTTATCTACCTTTTATCCCTCAATATTTTGTAAAGAAAGAAAATTAGTTTCTGTAAGTTTTTTGCTATCTGCATCTAAAAAATAAATGCGATCGCAATGGGTTATAGTGGTTAAACGATGAGCAACAATAATCATGGTTACTTTACCCATTAAAGATTGAATTGCCTCATTGACATTTTTTTCCGTTTCTTGATCTAGGGCGGAAGTTGCCTCATCAAAAACTAAAATTTTGCGATTATGATAGAGTACACGAGCTATTCCTATTCGTTGACGTTGTCCTCCAGACAAGAGAATCCCCCTTTCACCCACCAGGGTTTTTATACCTTGAGGTAATTGTTCAATTAAATCCGTCAATTGAGCCATTTTAATAACTTCATTGACTCTCTCTATATTTATGCTCTCATCTTCAACACCAAAGGCGATATTTTTTTCAATGGTATCATCAATCAAAAAGATAGTTTGGGGAACATAGCCAATAATATTTTGCCATGCTCGTAAATTCTGGTAAATAGAAATTCCGTCAACTTTAATGTCTCCTATTTCTGGTGTCAAAATTCCTAAAATTATATCGACTAAAGTAGTTTTTCCTGAGCCTGATTTACCCACTATGGCGATCAATTCTCCGGGTTTGATTGTTAGGGATAAATTCTCTAAAATTAATCGGGAATTTTTCTTATATCGATAATTTATTTGCTCGATTTTTACTTCATTATCAAAAGGTATAATTTCACTGTCTAGAGCAATATTCGTAAAATTTTGATTTTTAAATTGATCTATTTGGTATAAATCAGCATATAAAGTTTCAAGGGCATAGTGAGAGGTTTGTAAATAGTTAATTGCTGAAATAAAACTAGAAATAGCTGGAGATATTCTTAAAAATGCTAAGGCAAAAACACCTAAAGTTGAGTAAAGTTCTACAATATTTTGGTTATTAAATATTACGGAGAAACAAATAAAAATAATAACAGATAGTAGTAAAAATACTTCTAATAAAAATTTGGGAAATATTTGATAAGTTTGAGATAAAGTCATTGCTTGTTCTAAACTCTGAGTTGGTTCTACCAATTTTTCCTTAAAATATTCTTGACAACCAATTATTTGAGTTTCTTTTAAACTCCCTAAAATATGATTGATAGTCAAAATAATTTCTCTTTGTGCTTGGGATTGTATTTTTCCCCATTTCCTCATTTTTTGCCACAAATAAGAACAAAAAATAAACATAGGAAAAATCGCTACTAAAATTAGCGTAAATAAAAATAAATTGGTTTTAGCTAACAGAATACCTAAAACAATAATAGTAATTAAACTGGTTGAACCATTTAATAATGGGGAGATACACTGTTGACAAAAACCATTAACTTCAATAATTATATTTTTAACAATATCAGCACTATTTTTTTCAAAGTAAAATGTATAGGGCAATTGTAAATAACCTTTAACTAATCTTCTAACTAATCTAGTTTTTTGATGGTTATAAAAACTATTGATAAAGTTCTGAGATATTAAATATAAACTAGAATTAAAAATGAAAATAATTGTGAAAAGTATGGCACAAACTGCAATTAGATAATTTTGATTAGTAATGCCTAATGTTTTAGATAACCAATTTAACCAAGGAATTTTTTTAAGAGAGTTTTCTTGAGAAATAAGACTAACTAAAGGGTAAATTAATCTAATTCCTAATGATTCTAATACTGAAGCACTACTAACTGTAAAAAAAATAATAATTAGTTGTTTTTTTCTAATATTAATAATATAAAAAAATTTATCTAAATATTTAATCATTTTGCCAAAGACTCAAATATATATTAACTGTTTGTTGAGCAATTAAATTCCAATTCCATTCTTTAGCAACTTGGAAGTTATATTCACCCATTGCTAAAATTTTATCTTGATTTTGACAAGCTAATTTCATTGATTTTAGTAGTCCGTTACTTTCATTAAAATTATACAAAAAAGCACCTGAATTGTTCAGAATTTCCGCAAAATGTCCTAATTTAGGAGCAATACAAGCCTTAGCAAAAGACATTGCTAATAAGGCAACTCCGGAGGTAGTAAAAACTTGATAAGGAAGTATAACACAATCGGCGACATTAAAATAAATCTGGACTTGATCATCTTCAATTAATTGTGGTACAAATAAAATATTAGAAATATTCTTACTATGAGATTTAATTTGGTTAACAATATCTCTTTCTACTGGTTTTCCTGCAATTAATAAAAATATCTTTTGTGAAGGCAATAATTTAAAAACTTCTATTGCTTCTACAAATCCTTTATAAGAGTAAATACTGCCAAAAAGCAAAAAAACTAATTTTTCTGAAGGAATATTTAAACTTTTTCGAGCCTCTTCTGAACTTATTTGATTAGAATAAAAATCAATATAATTACCATGATTAATGGTAAATAATTTATTTTTTCTAGCTAAATTATGAAAATATGGGGAAATTTCTTGATAAGAATAGTGACTATGAGTTATTATTGCATCGATAAAATTATTAATAATAGAAATTTGATTTTGATTAAGAAAATATTTCCCCTCAAGTAGTTTATCTTGCCATTCATGAACTGTCCAAACAACTTTAATGTTAAGAATTTTTAAAATTAAGATTTGTAATAAAAAAAGTAAAGTTTTTAGAGGTTGATAAAATTTATGTTTACTAATTATAAAAGGATGAATAGTATGAATATGTAAAATTGTTTTTTGCCAAAATTTTAAGAAAAAAGGTAGAAAAATTAAATCACAATAATGAATTTCTAGTTCACATCCTTGTTGTACTAAAGATTTAGCTAATAATTGCTGATAAGGATTATAAGGTTGCCAATTTGAAAGAAAAACAACTCTAAGACGGGATTGATATTTATCTTTTTCTTTGTTCATGCTATATTTGTTCAAATACCTATTTTTTGTCGATAATATCTTAATTTTTTAATCAATTTTTCTTTTAAAGGGGGAAGTTTATCAACGATTTTTTCATCTTCTTTAATAATTTGATAAAGTAAACGACGATCAGTTGTTTCACCCCAGCCACTGGGTTGTCGACCAAATTCAGCAATTAGAACGGTTTTAATACCAGTTTCGGCTAACCAATCAAAAAAAGCTCGTTTTTCTGACTGATTTTCTCCTAAAAATTCATCAAAGAGCAATAAACTACCAGTGTGTAATAAAGGAGTTAGCCAAGATAAAGCGCAATAGGTGGAAGAATAAAGATCGGCATCTAAATGAGCAAAACTTACGGATTTAACTTCTTGGGCAAATTCTGGGGTTAAAGTATCTTCAAAATAACCTTTGATAATTTTAACACCAGCAATTTTAGGGGGTTCACAGGCAAAAGTACCTATTTGTGCATTTTCAAACTTTTCTCTTAATCCTTCAAAAGAGTCACAAGCAAAAATTTTCTTAGAAGGATAACCGACAAATTTTCTATGATATTTTTGGAAAGTCTTGGCAATTACTCTTGTCGAATCACCATAAGCAACACCAAATTCAATGATATTTCCTGGTATATGAGCCGATAAAGCCATACAAAAATCTAAAACTTGAGAACGAGAACTAAAATTAACGTATTTGTCTAAATTTTGCCAATTCCCTATACTCATGGAGGGATCTTGAGGATATTTATTTAATTCTTGTTTTATGTTTAAATCATTCATAATAGATACTAAATTTTAAGATAATTAAATTTTAAAAAACTCTAATTCTCCTAATTTGTTATGTTGAAAATATGCCCATTCATTCCATAAATTATTGAACATATAAGGTTTAATCCCTAACAGATTAAGTTTTAGTAAATCATATAATTCTTTACTTCTGCCCATAACTTGATATTCGGTGATTTTTTCAGTTCTTAAAGGTGCTATTTTTTTATTGTCACCAATCATTTTTTCGAGAAAGTTAGCAACTAAATTTGTTGAATCAGAAAACATCAACTCAAAGGTACTTTCAGTCACAAGCATATCCCAAATTAAATGATATCTTGGCTGTGAATCTAAATTATAAGCAGAGTGTATGCAACCATTGTTAAAAAAATAAATATTACCTACTGCAAAATGATAAATTTCATCTTCAATTAATAATTGAGCTTGTTCATTAGTAATAATTGGTAAATGAAATCTTGCCCTCAGAGAGTAATAATTTTTAGATCCTTCTTGACGATGTCTTACAACAATATGTTCTTCATGGGGAGATAAACCACTTTTTTTCCCTAATCCCATAATTCTCATATTATAAGCATGAGGAAAAGTTTTAGTAAATTGAGCTAAATATGGATATTGATCCTGATAATGAAATGACTTACTTTCAAATTGTAAATCATGATCTGTTGAAGTATCATCAAATTTTCCTGAATGATTAAGTAAAGAAAATTGCATCACATCTCCATAAGGATTTGACCAATTACTTATATGTTCTTTAGACTGAACATTAGAAGGTTGATTGGTTTTAATTAAGTCTATAACTTCATTACTCAAATTAGTGAAAAAGTTTTCTTTAACCTTAAATAACTTTAAACACTTGATGCCCCCTTTATGGTGATTACCTTTGAGTAATTCATTTAAAAGTGTATTTGCTTCTATCATCAATTAGTTAATTTCAGTTTTTCTGATTTGTTTTCAAAAGAAATTATAGCTAAATATAGCAATCAAGAATCAGTCATGAGAAACCTCCTTTGTGTTTCCTCCTTCAAAGACAATCCCCCGCCTTCGGCTGATAGAATTGCTATATTTGCCAAACAATTAATAATGTTTTGTGATGATTCTTTCTGCAAAGTTCTATATTTATTACAATTAAGAGTTATTTGATTACAATATTGTTCATAGTTTTCTTGAATCTGAGAGAATAAATATAGTAAATTTTCTAAATTGAAACTATCCGTATTAAGACAAAACTGTTCCTGATTAATAGATTCCATAAAATCAAAGCATTTGGGTTGATAGTTTAACAAAATTGAAGGGACACTACAACCACAACTTAGTACAGCAGAATGTAACCTTTGCCCGATGACAAGATCATAAGTTTTAATTCGTTCTAAAGTTTTGGCTATATTCTGATATTCTCGCCAAATAGAGATTTTTTGCAAATGATAGTCATTGATTAAAATTTCTACCAATTGCAAATCATAAGAATGAAAAGGTAAAAATTCGATTTGCCAATCCTCTAATAAAAGATGATGAATAAAACAAGCGATTACATCATTTATATAACTTTGTTTTCCCCTAACAAAACCATGACTACCTAAATTAACACCAATAATTTTCTGGCGACTAAAATTAGGTGATCTAGGATGACACAAAGATAAAGCCGGATCTCCAATTACTTCAGGTTTTGCTAAACCATATTCTTCTAAAATTCGAGCGGATTGAAAGCCCCTAACACTAACATAATTCGCATCTTTTATTACCGCAACCCATTCTTTCATTAATTGATCATAGTTAATATCAGGGCGTTGTTGTTGCCAAAATCTAGGATTTCCAACTCCTGTACCAAATACGATAGCGGGTTTACCTTCCTTAATCGCTGTCTTAAACCAATCAAGATAACTTTGCCAATGAATTAGTGTGCCCCCCCCCAAAAAGACGCAGTTATAAAAATTTTCTCGTTTGATTAATGTTCGATACAATAGCATTTCTAAAGGAGGAGATTTATATTTTAGACGATAATCAGGTTCGGTGGGAGAATAATAAATTAAGATATTTAACTTCGGAAAAAGTTGTTTAATGCCTAAATATAAGGCTTCATCTCCTAAGTTTTGATAGCCAACAAATCCCACATAACCTACAATATTTTGTTTTTTTAAATAATCTTGCCAATGATTAAAAGATTGCCCAATTCTCTTGTCAAATAAGCAACTAATTGTTTTAGCTTTTAAACTCATTAAAGGTTCAATAATATTTAATAAATATGTAGTTATTTGCCAATTTTTAATTTTTTTTAATCTTTGATGAATTAATGAATTAATAAAAACTTTTTGCTTTTTAATAATTAATTGAATCCATATTAATTTTGTCAAAAGACTCAATTTATTGGTTAAAGTTTGATAATTATGTTGTCTCATTTCAGCTTTAGTAATATGCTCAATAATTTCAATTTCCGAAGCCAAAAGTTGCTGTTGCCATTTATTAATTGCTTTGAGATCAATAGGTTTAAGAGCTTTAGATTTATTAATCAGGGCTTGTCCTTGACGATTAATTAAAGGACTAGATTTTTGAGATCTACCTTCAATCATTTGTGGTGTATATTCTTCAGCAATAAAATGGCATATTTTTTTTAGAGTTAATTCTGTTTTTGTGATTAAATCTTCATAATAAATACTAATAATTCGTTCTGTTTTTTCCCATTTTTGTAAAAGTTGTATATTTTTTTGCCATGTTTTTGCATGTTGATCTGCATAATTATTTGCCCAAGGCATAGTTAATAATGATGCTGTCACTGCACGAGGATCTCTAATCATCCAAATAATTCGGGCTTGAGGATACCAGTTTAAAAGTAATTCTACATATTGATAGTGATCTGGTGTTTTTTCGCCCCAACGTACTTTATTTATACTAATCGCATATTGCTGTAAAATACTGGTGAAAATCGTTTTCCAGTCAATCTTTTTCTGGTTGAGAATGCGATGGAAAGTAAGTTGAGTATCAATACCGAGATGGTAAAACCGCTCATTTTGAGTAAAATCTTGCCAAAATTGTTGAAAATTAGCTTGATTAGTTAAATCTAAATCAGAATATTTTTGATACCAATATCTTAAAAAGTGAGTTTCCGCAGGAATTGCTATATTAGGGTGTGCGGAAAGCATTGCAGTCATTAAGGTTGTCCCAGAGCGGGGCATTCCAACCACAAAAATCGGCGAATTATTATTTAATTCCATTTATTTATAAATAAAGAGTTAACAATTGCTCAAAAAAGATTAAGTAATTTATATTAATAATCAAGTATATTAGTTTATGAATAATCAATATATTGGCAGTAATTTTGACGAGTTTTTAGAGTCTGAAAATTTATTAACAGAAGTAGAAGCTATAGCTATTAAAAGAGTTATTACCTACCAAATTGAACAAGCTATGATTCAAAAAGGTTTATCTAAATCTGCTATGGCAAAGAGAATGAAAACCAGTCGTGCTAGTTTAGATAGATTGTTAGATCCGGATAATCCTTCAATGAATCTACAAACTATTACTAAGGCCGCCACCACTTTAAATAAAAGATTAAAGTTTGAATTAGTATAGAGAGAATTGAGATTAGAAAATTTCTAATTCTTTAAAAATAGCAAAAATTTCTTCGGCAATAAGAGGATAAAATTCGTTAGGATAATGAACAAAATCAGGCATTTCTGCTATTCCATTTTTTTTCAAAATGTGATCCATATCTACAATAGAAAAATTTAATTGAGAGGAAAGTTCTGCTAACGCTAAATTAAATTCTAAACGCCTAATTCGTTCTGATTTTTTGATAAATTGATAATTATGAGTGGTATCACCCGGATTTAAAGTTAGTAAATTAAACGCTAATATATGAGCATTAGTTTTTTCTGTTAGTAATGTAATTAATTGCCCAAAATTATCTTGAAAATCGGCTACTGTCATCTTCCCAATACTGGTAAAATTTTTTCTAAACCATTGGGCAGTAGGTAAATCTTTTAATACTGAATCCATCGATTGATTTAACCACCAAATACCCGGATCTATTAAAAAACCATGTTCTTTATGTTTATATATTGCTCTTTTATAGTCTCTGCCGATCGTTAAGATAATAACATTTTTGTCAAATTCTTCTTTTCCATTAATCCCTTCAACTATAAAATATGGCTCGAATAAAGTTGTTTTAAAAGAGTCTTCTGGAAGATCTAATCTGTTTATTACTAGTTCTAAAATTTCTGGTGAATAATTGTTTAAATAATTATTTATGAGCATATCGGAGCGAAATTTGCCTATTTTTCTGTCTTGAAAAATGCAACAACTACCTTGCAAAGTTGGTTGAATCATGGGAATACAAGCGAAAATAGCAAGAAGATCACAGCCTTCATTAACATAAATGCCGATTTTATTTTCTTTTCTTTCAGCTTCTTTTGCTGACCAAAAAATAGTATAATTATCTGTGATTAAAGAAGATTCTGAAACTATTTTATTGTTAGTATTTATTTTTTTTTTTCGCTGTGATCGAATTATTTTATCTTCTAATAAATAAAATTGCTGTTTTAAATGACGTTCAATTGCTGTATTTTCTCCGGCTATTGAATGCCATAATTCTAATCCAGGTCTTAAAATATCTTTGATCATTGGCTTTATTCTATAATTAGGGTGTGATGAAATTGGGCATTATTTGAAGAATATAGTGTGACTTAATTAAAGGTAAAATAGTGAGGGTTAAAGCCTTGATCACAAATATAGCATCCTATTTGATTTGTGTCAAAATAAGCCAGAAAACCTAGGAGCAAGAAGCTTAAGCCTCTTATTATGTCAAGTTCTGATAATCAGTTATAAATCAAGTTTGTAGTAATGGATGCACGCCATTTATCCATAAGCCTTAAAAGGTGCAACGATCATGCAGGGCCACCTTTGGTGATCGCGCAGCGCCACCCTTGGCGATCGAACGTATATGTAAAAACATATATAACAGGAATGTTTATTATAAGTATTTAAACAAACTTGATATTAAACAGGGATTACAAAATTTTTTATTACTTTTAAATATGCCACAACCTATTTAGGAATGCTATACCCCTAAAGGGGTAACTACAAACTTTGTTTTATTTAGGTTGATCTACTTAATTTCAAGGCGAATATAGTATCAACAATATTAGTTTAAAATTTATCTTAAAAACTAATTTTTTCTAAGACTTTTAGTTTATCAGAATTAATTTTTTTGTCAGTGGATTTATTCATCAAACTTAAAAAATTATCTGAACGAGTTGTGATTTGGGCAACAACATTCATTAATTCTTGTTCTAAGGAAGGTTCAAATTGAGCAGTTATTTTCGCTTTTTGACTAACGACTTCTCCTAATTGATAATTGGGTAACGCTAAAGAGCGACTGGTTTCTAATCTTCCTTGTAATTGAGAGCTAAACAGAACTTGATTTTCTTTCACAGAATTTGGTTTTTTCAAAGAACGATCAATTGCCCAAGTAGAAATATAAGCCCCATACATCCCCATAATCATTCCGATGGAAAAAATTGGATCAATAAAACTCCCTGCATCCCCAATTAAGAAAAATCCACTACCTGCTAACTGAGTTGAGCGATAAGAATAATCTTGAATCTTAGCAAAACTACCTGGACAAAATTCAGCATTTTCTAAGAGTTGATTAAGAATAGGAATTTCATAACATTTTCGTAAATAATAACTTTCCCAAGATTCTGATTCTGATTTTGCCGTTTTCATAAATTCTAAGGGCAGAATTAACCCCACACTGGTATTTTCTCTTAAGGGAATATGCCAACTCCAACCGGCATCTCCTGTTTCAGGAATAGACGTCATAAAAGTATTTGGACGAAGTTGAAATAGATGTTGATGGGGGTAAACCTGTCCATCTTCCGCTACATATTTGGCATTATTAAAATAGCCCCAAAGACTCATATAACGGAAACCTTGATCCACAACCCTTAAGCCTAATTGTTTGCCAATAACAGCATTTTGCCCACTAGCATCAACAATAAACCGACAAGAAATATTGCCAATACTTTTATCATTTAAATTACGATAAGTAACAATTTGTTGCTCTGTTTCCCCTCGTAAATCAACATTTAAAACCGCCACTTGTTCAAATACTTCTGCCCCTTGAGTTTTACTATTTTCTAGGAGTATATGATCAAATCTGTCTCTTTCCACATGAAAAGCAGGGCGAGAATAGCCAAAATCTTTGAAAGCCATTTGTCGAATAACTCCTTGCCACATTACGGTGCCTCCTGCTTTTTGTACAAAACCTTCATTGGCAATTTGTTCACTAACTTGGGCTAAATCCGTATATTTCCAAAAATGGGGAATTAAGTTTTCTCCTATATGGGGGCGAGGATGTTTTAGTTTTTCTAATAAAACTACATGATAGCCTTTTTGACTTAAAAAAGTAGCTGACATACTACCTGCAGGTCCACCACCAATAACAACTACGTCACAAGATTGAGGAATGATCATAGGTATATTTTTGAAAATTGCTTTAAATTTTAATAAATTTTGCCTTATTTTAGTAAATATTTAGTTCTATTGCCACTTAGTATTCTAAAACTACTTTGTAGCGTATTGCGTAAACTGACGCATGCATGAATGGAGAATGAAAGCGGATAACAATATCTTCTTTTGGCACCCCCTTTTGAATAATTCTTCAGCAAAATATCTTAACTCATCAAAATTTTTGGGTTTGAAACCACGTCTAAAGAATCCTCGTGGAAGACAGCCCGATGGAGTGTCAACCTAACAGACAAATACTCTTTCTAATTTCTAATAACCTCTATCCTCTAAATTGATTACTACTCGAAAATTAGTTAACTGATCTAAATTTACAGAATTAATATTGTCAGGTATTAGTTCATCTTTTTCAGTAGTTAAAATAGCTAATAAATCACCGATATTAACTTCTTTTTTTTCTGGAATATTAATTAATCGGAGAAAACCAATATCAGAAACACAAATTTTGAGTTTTTCACCAGCAATAATAAATTTTGAAAAGCGATCGCCTTGATTAGATGAACCAAAAAGAATATCTATTGGACTTTTATTCCGATTAAGTTTTTTCTTTTTTTCTATTTGTATTTCACAAAGTTCATCTCCATAATCTACCCAATCTCCTACTTCTTTATACCAACAAATAATTCTTCCTCCTTCAATTTTTTTATTGATTATTGGCAAAGTTAATTTAAACAGCATTTTATTTCTCCCTGTTACCCATTTGAACTAATAAAGGACGATGTTCAAAAAAACCAACATCTTCTAATACTCGCACAAATTCTATAGCAATTAATTGATACCCTTGCGGAGTATATTCTAGGATTTTAACTAGATATTGATTTGCTCCTGATTCGGCCAATATTTGATCTACATCAATAATAGAAATACCTGTTTCTGAAGACAACTTTAATAACGCTAAATTTAATTTTGTTAATTTTAGTGAAAGAGACTCTTTTTTCTCATAATAGTTATAAATCATCTCATTTGGATCTACTGTACAGGCATTATAAAAAATAACATAAGCCTCTGTTTTTTCTTTTAAATATTTAATAATTTGACTAAAATTTTCCTGAGATTGATTAGGGGTAAGAGATGGTGTTAACTCAAAATCATTGATAAACTGTTCTTTTTTTCCTTGATGCCATTTTTCTTGCCAATCCTCTGGAGGTGCAATTAATTAACCTGTTTCTCGGTGTTGATAAACAGTTTGTTGAATTTCTGGCAAAATTGAAAACACAATAATGTCTAATTCTTTTAGTTGTTGCTCCTCACAAAAAATTGTCTGTAAATTCTCCTCTTTTATCCCTCTCTTATCACCCTTAACAAGGGGAGGGATTAAGGATACTTCACTTTTGTTTGATGGGGAGTTAGGATGAATAAAATTGTTGATTTTTTGTAGTAAAATATCTGAACGATCGCCTATTTGTGAATGTATTTTTAGTTTAAATTTGTCCTGATATTTTTCTGTGATTAATTCCTCTAAGAAAGTTAAATTGTTCTGGTGATTAGAAGGTAAAAATCTTAAAGAATTTACTACATCATCTCCTTGAATTAAAATATTAATAGTGGATTTTCCTCCCATAAGTGGTGTTTTCATTCTTTTTCATCTATTTTCGTTTTTAGTTATTATGATGGATTAAAAGCATTAGCGGTGAGATTACCAAGTAATTTATGTAACAAGTGATTGGGATTTTGTTCTATTTCGGTGACAATTTTTCTCATTTCCTGAAGAACAGAAGGTTCATCTTGATCATAAACGTCTCCAGATAATAATTTAATTACATCTAAGCGATGACGAGGATCAAAAACAAATCTAGTAAAAAGCACATTTAAACGATAATAAAGTGAAATAAATTCATACCAATTTTTAGTTCCTCGTTTCAAAATACTTTCATATTGTTCAAAATGCTTTCGTCTAAATTTTCCTTGATCTAAATTCCCTTCTTGAAAAGCTCGAATAATATCATGACTAGCAAATCTAGCACTATTAAGAGCAACACTAACACCAGAAGAAAAAATGGGATCGACAAAACGCGCCGCATCTCCCACTAAAATCCAACCATCGCCACAAAACTGCTTCATCCCATAGCTATAGTCAGATTCTTCTTTAAATGCTCTCAACTGTTTTGCTTGTTTTAACTTGTCATAAATTTTTGGTTGAGTTTTGACACAATCCCAGAAAAATTCTTCTCTTTCTTGTTTCTTTTTACTAAAATGTTCTTTTTGTGTCACCACTCCAAAACTGGTAACAGTTTCACTAATCGGAATTTGCCAAATCCAACTATTAGAAATGGGTAGAAAATGGATAAAAGTATAGTCTTTTTGTTCGGTTTCACCTCGATCGAATCCTTCAAACCAAGTATGAATGGCAAATTGATTAAAAACAGGATCTTTGATTTTCAAGTTTAATTGAGACCCTAATATTGTACGACGACCACTAGCATCAACCACTAATCTTACAGATGTTTCTCTAGTTTTATCGTCTTGAGAAGTAAATATTTTAGGGTTTTCATTTTCTGAAAATTGTATATTAGTGACTCTAACACCTTGATAAACAGTTGCTCCTAGTTTTTCAGCGTGTTCTAAAAGCATTTGATCAAATTTACCTCGATCGACATGATAAGTATAATTACTTATACTTTCTGAGGTTTTTTGTTCATCAAAGCGAATATCTACTGCATAATCTGGAGGCATCCCTTCAAAATTATGACTATAAATTTTATTATTGTATGCTGTCCAAGCAGCCCCGTATTTATGAGGAAAACCAGCTTGTTCCATTGTTTCTAAGAAATTTAGCTCTTTAAATACTCTATTAGTAGCAGGAACTAGAGATTCGCCCACATGAGGACGAGGGAAAATTTCTCTTTCAAAGACTACACAACTAATATTAGCTTGAGATAAATAAGAGGCTAAAGTTGAACCTGCAGGTCCTCCGCCAATAATACCAACTTCAAATTGAGGATTATTAATATTCATAATTTTTAAATTTAATTTCATGGATAAAATCTTAAATTTTTAGGCTAATTTATTCTCAACGAAAGATGTAATCACATCAAGGGTTGCAAAATTTTCAGCAATAACTTCTTGAGGTTCGACTTTAACTTGAAATTGCTCATCTAAAAAACTGATTAAGACAAAAATCCCTAGTGAATCGATAATTTCTTCTTCGATTAAAAGAGAATCATCGTTTAATTCTAATTCGGGTTTATCATAAAGAAATTCTTGTTGGATATAGTTTTTAACTGTCTCTTTGATGCTTAATTGATTCATTATTTTAAAAAACACAACAATGATTTGATAATATTTTTATTATTTACAACACTCTAAATAAATAGCTAAAGTTGGCATATTATATTGGTTTTGTTTTAACTCAATATTTGTGTATTTAACATTCACAATATTCCATTGATCCTGAAAAATATTTTTCAGATAATTTTCCTTATCTTTTTGCCGTTTTTTTAGCTCATCTTCCATTATTGGTAATTCATCAATTGTACATAGTTTATAAAGTAAAAGAAAATGTGCTTTTGGTAAAGCATAAGAGGTCATATGATTGACATAATTTTGATGAAAACTAGGAGGAATTCCATGAAGACAACCTCTATCTATAAAATTATCAAATTCAGGAACAGATGATGAATTATAGCAAATATCTAAAGTTTTAAATTGTAAATTAGAAGATATTTCACTCCATTTCAAATTGGCTTTTTCAATTGCTTGTTGAGCATAATCAATTCCCAAAACATTGAACCCTTTTTCTGCCAAATATGCGGAAACTTCACCACTGCCACAACCAATATCAAGAACTCTACCATTCTGTTTAAACCATTTTTCTTCAACTGCTTTACTAATTTCTGAATTAATATTATTTCCGGTAATTTGCCATTTAGGAGAATAATTTTCTTCTGACCATTTAGTTTGCCATCGTTTCTTTTTTTTGTTATATTCATTAGTTTTA
>NZ_VRZC01000319.1 GCF_016743215.1 Geminocystis sp. GBBB08 | reverse complement strand
CTCAAAAACCATGAGAATATAACAGAGAAAATATTAATGACTGAAGAAATAAAATCGTTAATTGCTCATGCTAAAAATAACCGTGATGGTTTACTGATAAAACTATTAGCTAACACTGGTTTAAGAATTAGTGAAGCAATTAACCTTAAATGGAGTGATATTAAATTAAATAAAATATGTGTATTTGGTAAAGGTGGCAAAACAAGATATATCTCTATTAAAGAAGAATTATTAACAGAATTATTGACACTGAAAAATAAATTTTGTCAGTACGTTTTTTACAGCAATAGGCTAACTCCATTGAAACGGGAAAATGTCCATACTATGCTTAAAGACGTTGCCAAAAAATCTAATTTAACAGATAAAGTGTCGTGCCACTGGTTACGTCATTCTGTGGCAAGTCATGCCCTAAACAATGGTGCTTCACTCCATCAAGTTAAGGAATTATTAGGGCATGATAGCATCAATTCCCCCGCCAGTTATTTACACACTCTCAACGGCACAACCGCTACCGACTTTATCGATTTTTAACTTTTCCAATCGTTAAAGCTCTAAACTCCCCCCCTCCAAACACCCCCCCCCCCCCCCCCCCCCCCCCCCCCCCCCCCCCCCCCCCCCCC
>NZ_VRZC01000318.1 GCF_016743215.1 Geminocystis sp. GBBB08 | reverse complement strand
GGTGGTTGGCTAACTGGTACTACCTTCGTTACTTCTTGGTACACTCACGGTTTAGCTAGTTCTTATTTAGAAGGTGCTAACTTCTTAACCGTTGCTGTATCCTCCCCTGCTGATGTTTTTGGACATTCCTTACTATTTCTGTGGGGTCCTGAAGCTCAAGGAGATTTCACTCGCTGGTTTCAAATCGGTGGTTTATGGCCTTTCGTAGCATTACACGGAGCTTTTGGTTTAATTGGCTTCATGTTACGTCAATTTGAGATTTCTCGCCTTGTAGGGATTCGTCCTTATAACGCTATCGCTTTCTCTGGTCCTATTGCCGTATTTGTTAGTGTATTCTTAATGTATCCTTTAGGACAATCAAGCTGGTTCTTCGCTCCTTCTTTCGGAGTAGCAGGAATTTTCCGGTTTATCTTGTTCTTACAAGGATTTCACAACTGGACTCTCAACCCTTTTCATATGATGGGTGTTGCGGGAATTTTAGGGGGTGCTTTACTTTGTGCTATTCACGGTGCAACGGTAGAAAACACTTTATTCCAAGATAGTGAACAAGCAAACACTTTCCGTGCTTTTGAACCTACCCAAGCTGAAGAAACCTACTCTATGGTAACAGCTAACCGTTTCTGGTCTCAGATTTT
>NZ_VRZC01000317.1 GCF_016743215.1 Geminocystis sp. GBBB08 | reverse complement strand
GCTATAAAGTGATTAATTTAGGTATTAAACAACCCGTAGAAAACATCATTCAAGCCTATCGTGAATCGAACGCAGATTGTATCGCCATGAGTGGTTTATTAGTAAAATCCACTGCTTTTATGAAAGATAATTTAGAGACATTTAATCAAGAGGGAATTACCGTGCCTGTTATCTTAGGCGGGGCAGCATTAACTCCGAAATTTGTCTATGAAGACTGTCAAAAAACCTATAAAGGTAAAGTGGTTTATGGTAAAGATGCCTTTGCTGATTTGCATTTTATGGATAAATTAATGCCCTCTAAACATAGCAATCAGTGGAATGATTTTGATAGATTTTTAGGAGATTTTGCCGAAGAAAATCATCTGTTTAAAGGGCGTAATTTTGATGAATCAGGAGAAGATGTAAAACAGACTTCTAGCCAGTATAAAAATCAAGAAAAAACAGAAATTGATACCCGAAGAAGTGAAGCAGTTGATCCAAATATTGAACGTCCAACTCCTCCTTTTTGGGGTACAAAAATTATGTCTCCTGATGAGCTTAATTTAGATGAAATTCTCTGGTATTTAGACTTACAAGCACTGTTTGCAGGGCAATGGCAATTCCGTAAACCTCAAGGGCAACCCAGAGAGGAATATGA
>NZ_VRZC01000316.1 GCF_016743215.1 Geminocystis sp. GBBB08 | reverse complement strand
CACCCTGATTACCTTGACGATTACCCTGACGATCAGTTCTGTTAGCTTGTCGATCACCCTGATTACCTTGACGATTACCCTGACGATCAGTTCTGTTAGCTTGTCGATCACCCTGATTACCTTGACGGTTGCCTTGACGACTAGAAGAATTGCTTAAATTACCTCTATTTTGTAGACTAGTACCACTACTTACCCTGGGAGAAGCCCCTCCCCCTCTGGAACTTCTCGAACCTGCACTTCTTGAACCGCCTGAGCGTTGGACACTGCTAGTTCTTGCACCTCTGCCACCTCTTCCGCCTCCACGTTGTGCATAGGCAACATCGGATAAAATAGTAGAGATACTTAATAAGACGGCGATCGTAAAAATAAACGGTTTATTGGATAGTTTCATGATTAACTCCTATAAATATAAGTTTGTAGGGTGGGCATCGCCCACCAATTTTTGTTTGACAGGTATCTTACCTGTTCCACGGTTATAAGGTTTGTAGTGGGCGCTTTAGCCCTTATTTATCGATCTCTCCAACTCCCCTTAATAAGCAGGGCGTTTTCATTCTCGAAAATCTCAATTTCTAAAATTAACAGATAGTGCCAGATACAGAAGTTTTTGACTATTAATTAATCAATTATTAGAAAAAAATCCCCCCTTCCCCCTCTCCCTCTTTCTCCCCTTCCAAAACAAATG
>NZ_VRZC01000315.1 GCF_016743215.1 Geminocystis sp. GBBB08 | reverse complement strand
TGGACATAGAAAGTTCGTATAAAATAAATTAATCTCTACGAATCTATTTCCTTCTCCTTCTCTTTTTTGATTTTGATCAAATGAGAAAGTCTATACCTATCCATCAAAATCAAATCGATGAGAGTTGACGCACTAATATCGAGTTGTTTGGCTTCTTCTAAAAGTTTTTGATAATTAGAAGGCAAAATTGTCCAGTTGCACCGTTTGGTTTTACCTTCAATAAAATTAAGCATGGGTTGCCCTTTCTTACATTTAATGGCACGTCGTCGCAACATTTGTGCGTATTCCTTGATGGTTTTCATCGTTATTTTTATTTATTTTTTCATCTCTAATTTTCCCATATTGCCTTGTTCGACAAAAAATCATGAGGCTCAAAAAGACTAGACATTATGTATAGAATTTTGTTAGCGCTTTAGTTTAAAATAATCTCTATACTATAAATAGACATTTATGATGAAGAAGGATAAATTAATTACCATCAGGGTAAACGAACAGATTCGAGAAAAATTTAATCAATGGTGCAATGAGCAAGGATTATCAGTTAGTGAATTTCTTTCTAATATCATTGAAGACTGTGCCAATGGAAGTTATGAAATGTCTAGCAATAATAAGGATAAGAGTAATAAAATTGCTAGACAAAAATTGATAGCTTTAGAGGCTAAAATTGAAGAATTATCTAGCCAAATTGCTAGTCTTACAC
>NZ_VRZC01000314.1 GCF_016743215.1 Geminocystis sp. GBBB08 | reverse complement strand
GAATAAAAACTGTTGACCAAGAAATGATAATTGAGTTTGACGATCGAGATATTGTCTATGATTATGGAGATTTGAATGAGGTTAGTTTGGCTTATGCGGTAACAATTCATAAGTCTCAGGGTTCAGAATATCCTGTGGTAATTTTACCGATATATATGCAACATTATATGATGTTATCAAGGAATTTATTTTACACGGGGTTAACAAGGGCAAAGCAAATGGCAATTATTATTGGACAGGAAAAACCCATTGCTATTGCGGTAAAACAAGTAAAAGATCGGTTGCGATATACTAAATTAAAAGAAAGATTAGTCACTTTTTCATCTATAGGAAAATATCCTCTTTTTTCTGGAAATAAGCAATTTGATTATAAAGTTGCAGAAAATAAATCCAGTTGGCATGAAAAATATTAAAGATGCCATCGAAGAGCATTATTTGACGATTAAGTAGGCAAAATTAATTGTATGTTTACTTTATGAAAGGTAAAAGTCAATAAGTAAGAGGTCACAAAGATTATGGGTTATTTTCGTTAATTTTAAAGTCCACAATTTATTTTGCTTTAGTACTTGCACAATGTAATGTAAACAAAAGTAGTTAATATTTAATAGCTTCAGAGATTAAGGGATAGTTGATCTAGGGAAATATTACTTTTACCGCCCCGATGATATTCTAAATGACAGCTATTGCATAATGCTACTAAATTCTCTGGTCTATTA
>NZ_VRZC01000313.1 GCF_016743215.1 Geminocystis sp. GBBB08 | reverse complement strand
CCATTAACGGTAATGGCAGTGATAATGTCCTCTTCGGTGGTGACGGTAACGACATCCTCAATGGAGGTACGGGTAATGATACCCTCTTCGGTGGTGACGGTAATGACAACGTCAATGGAGGTATGGGGGATGATAGCTTAATGGGAGGTACGGGCAATGATATTTACTACGTTGATAGTGGCAACGATCAAATCATCGAACTACAGGGAGAAGGAACCGACATAGTTTATAGTACCATTGATTACACAGTAACAGCTAATGTGGAAAATCTGACCTTACAAGGAACAGCCATTAATGGGACGGGGAACGATGCCAATAACACCATTATCGGCAATGGTAGTGATAATGTCCTCATCGGTGGTGAGGGTAATGACAACGTCAATGGCGGTGCCGGTAATGATACCCTCTTCGGTAATGACGGTAATGATGAGCTTAATGGTGGTGCTGGTAATGATAGCTTAATGGGGGGGCTGGGCAACGATATTTACTACGTTGATAGTGGCAACGATCAAATCATTGAACTACAGGGAGAAGGAACCGATACCATTAATAGTACTCTTGACTATACCTTAGTAGGTACATTTCTGGAAAATCTAACCTTACAAGGAACAGCCATTAATGGGACAGGGAACGAGAGCAATAACACCATTAACGGTAATGGCAGTGATAATGTCCTCATCGGTGGTGACGGTAACGACATCCTCAATGGTGGTACGGGTAATGAT
>NZ_VRZC01000312.1 GCF_016743215.1 Geminocystis sp. GBBB08 | reverse complement strand
GCATATCACCTTTATCAAAGTTTCGTTATCGAGCAGGAATATTATACGCTTTAACCGAAGCTGGAGAAAATGGACATTGCTTTTTACCTTTTCCTGAATTGGTACAATCCGCCAGTAAAATCTTAACTAATGATGACTACGAAGCTGATTTTAATGCGGTGGATGTTGTTATTCTCCAAATGCACAAAGAGGAAGATTTAATTATTGATAATCAAGATAACACCATTAATAGGAAAAATATAATTTCTGAAAATACAGTTACCAATAATAAAAAAATCTTCGATACTGAAAATATAAATAAAAATAGTAAAAATAGCATTACTAATAATGAAAATATAACTTTTGAAAATAGCACTAATAATAGTGAAAATACTATCTTTAATCCTCAAGATACAGCTAGTGATAATGAAAATATAACTCTTAATGATCCAGAGATGGCAGTGTCATTGTGTTATAAACCAGCTTTTTATTATAGTGAACAACATTTAGCCAAATTATTTAATGATAAAATCTCCTTCCCAGCACCGATTCCCCAACAATGGTTAACTAAATGGTTAAATCAATTTACCGCCCAAAATAACATCGAATTATCCTCTCAACAATATAAAGCCGTATTGATGGCAGGAAATAATCGGGTGATGATTTTAACAGGTGGACCTGGATGTGGTAAAACTTTTTCTACTAAAATGATTGTGGCATTATGGCAGTCGTTAGGATTAACCATCACTTTAGCAGCCCCCACTGGT
>NZ_VRZC01000311.1 GCF_016743215.1 Geminocystis sp. GBBB08 | reverse complement strand
AATTTATTAATATCGATGGGCAAAAAGTGGTAACTGGTTCGACTAACTTTACTCTTAGTGATATTCATGGAGATTTTGACAACTTAGAAACAAGAGGTAATGCTAATAATCTTTTAGTGATAAATAGTTCTGAATTAGCTAATATTTTTACTCAAGAATTCAACTATCTTTGGGGCGATGGAGTAGGGAGAAAAAAAGATAGTTTATTTGGTTTAAAAAAGCCTGATCGTCGTCCAAAAACTGTTAAGATTGGCAATAGTAACGTTATTGTAAAATTTTCGCCAACATCTCCAACAAAACCGTGGGAAAATACCCCAAATGGTTTAATAGCAAATACCCTTAAATCTGCAAATAAATCTATCGATTTAGCCTTATTTGTATTTAGTGATCAAAAAATAGCAAATACCTTAAAAAATGAGTCATTAGAAGGAGTAGAAATTAAAGCCTTAATTGATCCTAATTTTGCTTATCAATACTATAGTGAAGGATTAGATTTATTAGGGGTAGCATTACTAAATAAATGTCAATATGAAAAGAATAATAACCCTTGGCAAAATCCCATTGAAACGGTAGGTATTCCAAACTTACCGAGGGGAGATAAACTTCATCATAAATTTGGCATCATAGATAATTATACTATTATCACAGGTTCTCATAATTGGTCAAATGCCGCTAATAATCTTAATGATGAAACATTATTAATTATTTATAATCCTTTAATTGCACAACATTTTCGCCGAGAATTTGACTATCTTTATCAAGATG
>NZ_VRZC01000310.1 GCF_016743215.1 Geminocystis sp. GBBB08 | reverse complement strand
GGATACTAACGCTACAGATACGGGAGGAGACTTTGATTTAGACGTATCCTTGTTTCTCGTGGGTGCTAACGAAAAATTAGTTTCCGATAAACATTTCATTTTTTACAATAACCTAATTAGTCCCGATCCAGATCAATCTGTCAAACTTTTAGGAGATAATCGTACTGGTGAAGGAGAAGGAGATGACGAAGGTTTAATTGTCGATTTACGCAAAGTGCCTTCTGACGTTGCCAAAATAGTAATAACTGTAACCATTTATGAAGCTGAAAAAAGACATCAAAATTTTGGACAAGTTACTAATGCTTATATTCGTTTAGTTGATGTACAAACTAAAGAAGAAGTTTTACGTTATGACTTAACAGAAGATTTTTCCACTGAAACTGCCCTCATTATGGCTGAATTATACAACAAAGATGGTGAATGGCGTATTAATGCTGTCGGTTCTGGATTTGAAGGTGGCTTACAAGCCTTACTCAATAAATATAACTGACGTTAGGCACTCATTCAGATATTAAGTTTTAGTAGGTATCAGGGATCAGGCATCAGGTTTTAGGTTAAATTAAATTGAATTAAAGTAAAAAGTTATCCAGATTTAACACTTTTTGTCAGCTATAGTAATCCTACTATGTGAGTTGTGAGATTTAAAGAGGTGTTAGCTATCAGCTTTCAGTGGTCAGCTTTAATGTATAGTAGGATTTACAGATTTATTTTTTAATCTTTAATTCTTCACGAATGATTTACGATTGCTATATCACTGCCTAGAAAGA
>NZ_VRZC01000030.1 GCF_016743215.1 Geminocystis sp. GBBB08 | reverse complement strand
AGCTAGGAAAGCATTTAAGTCGTCTGGTGATGGAAGAGAAAAGGGAAAAGGAAAGAGTTAAAAGTTAAAACTTTAGATTATTTTTTAGAATTAATAGAAAATGTAAGTTAAATGCGTCGAGTGCTTACCATAGGTTTGAGAAAAATAAAGGGCATCGATTAATTTTACTCACTTACTTATATGAATTAGTCAGTAAAATTTTTTAATACTTAACCAATTCTCTTTAACTATGATAGTATCTGAGTTAAATAACTAATAATAGATAAAAATATTAAATTATTTGTGTTGAGGAGTATTAATAAAATGAAAAATCAAAGATTATCGGCTAGTAATTTACCGATGCAACGGAGTTATAACCATCCTTTAAAAATGGGGGTTATCGGTGTTGGGAATATGGGGCAACATCACACTCGTGTTTTAAGTTTACTAAAAGATGTCGAGTTAATTGGCATTGCCGATGTTAATGTCGAAAGAGGTTTAGATATTGCTAGTAAATATCGAGTCCATTTTTTTGAGAATTATTTAGAAATGTTACCTAATGTTGATGCTGTGTGCATCGCAGCCCCGACACGCTTACATCATCAAGTTGGTTTAGAATGCCTTAATGCCGGAGTACACGTTTTAATTGAAAAGCCCATTGCGGCTAGTATAGCTGAGGCAGAATCTTTAGTCAATGCGGCGGCTACTACTAATTGTATATTACAAGTAGGACATATCGAACGGTTTAACCCCGCCTTTCAAGAATTGAGTAAAGTGTTAAAAACTGAGAATTTGTTAGCCTTAGAAGCGCATCGCATGAGTCCGTACTCTGATCGTGCTAATGATGTATCAGTAGTGTTAGACTTGATGATCCATGACTTAGACTTATTATTAGAATTGGCTGAATCTCCTGTTATTAATTTAAGTGCTACTGGTAGTCGTGCTTCAGATTCACAATATTTAGACTATGTAACCGCAACCCTTAACTTTGCTAATGGAATTGTAGCCACCGTCACTGCCAGTAAAGTAACCCATCGCAAAATTCGACGAATAGTTGCACACTGTAATAAGAGTCTTACGGAAGCAGATTTTCTCAACAATGAAATTTTAATTCATCGTCAAACTACGGCTAATTATACCACTGATTACGGTCAAATCTTATATCGCCAAGACGGCTTAATTGAAAAAGTTTACACTAGCAACATTGAACCCTTACACGCAGAATTAGAACATTTTGTTAGTTGTGTCAGAGGGGGAAATAAGCCTTCTGTGGGAGGAGAACAAGCCCTGAAAGCCTTACGCCTAGCTAGTTATATCGAACAGTTAGCCTTAGATGGCAAAGTGTGGCAAGAGTCTCCTTTCGACTTAAAACAACTTAATGATGAATTTATCAACATTTAATCTTATTTTCGTAGGTTAGTGTAGTAATACTATAGCTCAAAAGTAAGAAAGATTTTTTTGGGTTTTGATGCTTCACAACCTACAATAATTGATCAATATCTTTATTCCTCATTCCTCATTACTTATGCGCATTTTTTTGACTGGTGGTAGTGGCTGTATAGGTCATTATATCACAGATTTATTAATTAAAAATACTGATCATGAATTATTTTTATTAGTGAGAAATCCTCGGAAATTAAAGTTTGATTATAACTATCGTAAAGGCATTAATATTATTCAAGGAGATTTATCACAAATTCTTGATTATAAAGAGTTATTAAATACTATTAATATTGCTATTTTAGCCGCTACTTGTTGGGGTGGAGAAAAAGAATCTTATCAAATAAATGTGGAAGCTAATCTCAACTTAATTAACAGTTTAAATAAAGATAATTGTCAACAAATCATTTATTTTTCAACCGCTAGTATTTTAGGTACAAATAATCAACTTTTAAAAGAAGCAGGAGAAATAGGCACTGATTATATTCGTACTAAATATCAATGTTTTACTAAGTTACCAGAATTAGAATTATATTCAAAAATTATAACTGTTTATCCTACTTTAGTTTTTGGTGGTGATCAAGATAAACCTTATTCTCATCTTTCAGGAGGTTTAAAAGATTTACCTAAATTAATGAATTTAATTCGTTGGTTTCAAGCTGATGGTAGTTTTCATTTTATCCACGCTTATGATATTGCAAAAGTTATTGTTTATTTAGTAGAAAATGGAACTACTTTAGATCATAATTTTGATAAAAAATTAGTTTTAGGTAATCAACCTTTAACGGTTAATGAAGTGATAAAAGAAATTTGTAATTATCTCCATAAAAAAGTTTACTTTCAGATTCCTTTACCAATTTGGTTAGCAAATATTTTCATCAAAGTATTTAATATTCAAATGGCAGAATGGGATTATTTTTGTTTTAATTATCGTCATTTTATTTATAGTAAATTTGTCAATCCTATTACCTTTAATTTAGAACCTTATGCACCAACTTTTACTAAATTATTAGAAGTTTCTCAAGTTCCAAAATAGTTAAATTTCCTATGATAAAAATAGCAATAATCGGTAATTCTAGTTCTGGTAAATCAAGTTTAGCGTTAAAATTAGTCCAAACATTTAATTTAGCTCATCTTGATCTTGATCTAATAGCATGGGAAGCTCAAAAGACTCCTATTCGCCGTTCATTATCGTCTAGTTTACAAGAAATAATGACTTTTATTAATAAAAATGAAAACTGGGTAATTGAAGGTTGTTACGGTGATTTAATTAGAGAAATTTTACCTTATACTAACTTACTTATTTTTCTAAATATAGGAGTTGAAACTTGTTTAGAAAATGCTAAAAAAAGATCTTGGGAAAAACATAAATATGATACCCCTGAAGCTCAAGAAGCAAATTTAAGTATGTTAGAATCATGGATTAAAGGTTATTTTCTCAGAAATGATGAATTTTCTTTTAGTTGGCATCAACAATTATTTGAGTCATTTACAGGGCAAAAAATTGAGTATAAAACCAATTGGAATGAAGATATAATTAAACTTATTAACCTTTAAAAACTATTTGATTTATTATGACAGATATAGAAACTCGCTTAAAGGCATTAGAATCTCAAGTAACTGCATTAAATGAAACTATTAAAGTCAAAGAATTAGAAGCAAAAGTAACGGAACTAAATCAAACTATTACTGAACTACAATCTCAACTAATGCTTTTACCTGATGTCACTAGATATGGTAAATTAAGAAAATTTTTACAAGAGGGTGATTTGCGTAAGGCGGATGAAGAAACCACGAGAATTATGTTAGAAGTAGCTCAAGAAGAAAGAGACTCTTTAACTCCTGATGATGTCACTAAATATCCTTGCAATTCTTTACAAGTAATTGATGAAATTTGGCAAAAATATAGTAATCAAAAATTTGGCTTTAGTGTGCAATTAAAAACTTATTATGAAGTAGGTGGTAATATTGATACTATTAGAGCACAAGACATCAATATTTTACGAAAATTTGCCGATAAAGTAGGGTGGCTTAATGAAAAGAAAGAAGCAAAATTTGAGGATTATGATAATTGGGATTTTAGCTTATCTTCACCGGATGGTTGTTTTCCTGCTCACTGGTGGAAGTCACCTTATGGTTTAAAGATGGTTACGTTTTTTTTCGCTCGTTTAATTGCTTGTAATTTAAGTTAATATTTCTTTCGTTATTATTATAGTAAAATGTCTCAAAAAAACTATATAATTTGATCCATAATATACTTACTTTACCGAAATAATGCACATTCATAATCTTGAAACATGGCAACATTCCCATAATTTTTTGGTCGATCGAAATCAATCAGAGAAAAAAACCTCGATCGTATTATTACTAACCGTCGTCACAATGATAGTGGAAATTATCGCCGGTACAACTTTTGGTTCATTGGCTCTGTTGGCAGATGGTTGGCACATGGCTACTCACGTTGGGGCATTTGGTATCGCCGTATTTGCCTATCAATACGCTAAGAAATATGCGAATGATCCTAAATATACCTATGGTACTGGTAAAGTAAGTGTTTTAGGCGGTTTTACCAGTGCGATCGTATTAGGAGTAATTGCTTTAGGTATTGCTATTGAATCATTTACAAGATTGTTTCACGTTCAAAATATCAAATTTGACGAAGCTATATTAGTCGCTGTCATTGGATTAATAGTTAATCTTGTCAGTGCATTTTTATTAGAAGATCACGATCATCATCATCATGATCACCATGATCACCATGATCACGATCATAATCTTCGTGCCGCTTATATTCATGTATTAGCAGATGCTCTAACTTCACTTTTTGCTATTATCGCCTTATTTGCAGGAAAATATCTCGGTTGGGTTTGGATGGATGCCGTAATGGGTTTAGTGGGTGCATTAGTTATTGCAAAATGGGCTTATGGATTAGTTCAGGAAACCGCATCAATTTTATTAGATGGTACGATCGACAAAGAAGTAAAACTTGCAATTATTAATAGCATTGAAGCAGATAAGGATAATCGTATTACGGATTTACATATTTGGAAAGTAAGTGAAAACCATTTAGCAGCAACAATTTCCTTAGTAACCCATTATCCTCAAGAACCTATTTACTACAAAAAATTACTAACAAATATTCCATCCTTGTCTCATGTAATAGTTGAAGTGAATCATTGTCAAGGAGAACCTTGTCTGAATATAGTAATGAATAAATAATTTTTTGTTTTGGAGTTAATTTAGCAATATCTTTAGTCGCTTTAGCAGACTTTTGCTATGAGCCATGAAATTTATTTCTTGGCGGATTATGATATACCACCTAAATTTAATGTAGGATCACCTTACGAACAAAATTTAGTATTTCTGTTAGCTTTTTTTCTGGTATTTGTTCAATTTCTTGTAAGATTAATTCTTTTGTTGTCATTGATTTGATTTTAAGAGTAAATAATTTTAGTTTAAATGTTATTATATTCGATCGACTTTTCCTCTTGCACGATCGACTCTACGTTAAAATGTGATCAAACTTCAATTAATTAATAGAATTTTATCATGAACTGCTTTGCAATAAATTGATAAGGCTAATAGCTGAAGTCTGGTAAAATGATTAAAGATTTTCATTAACAAAACGAGGTAAATCAGATAAATTATTAATAAAACCAGCATTTAAAGGTTTACCAATAAAAGCTATATCAAAAAATTTAAACATTCCACGATGTTGAGGATTATTAATTTCATCATAAAAATTAACCGTTGCAAAACCTACTAAGGGCATAGTTTTATGTTCATAACTAATATTATATTTTTCTTTAATGGGATTATCAGATGTAGCTATTTCTAATAATAATTTCCATGCACAAATTTGTTCAGGATATTTGTTTAAAGATATTTTTAGAGAGAGAATTAAACATTTATTTAACGTATTTTTTTCATTAATACTATAGATTGCTAAATCCATATTTGGTTTTTGAGTTTCATCATCAACTTTAATGGTGACTATATCACTAATTAATTTATGTTTTTTAGGATTAGAAGTTATAAAAATATTAGTTTTGATCAACTGATTCTCTTTGAGAGTAATAAATAAATACTTAATGAGGAGGGAAAAAGTATTTCCAGCAATAGACTTTCTCGCTTGAGATTTATCTTTTATTTCTCCTTCTAAAATTCTCTTATCTAATAAAATTTCTATATCATCTTTTGCAGAATTTAAAATAGTATTGAGATAATCTAGTGATTTTTCTAAACCATATTTTGCAATATATTTATCAAGTTGTTTTAATATGGGAATCATATAATATGTGGACTTTATTTTTTTTAAGACTTGTGTTTCATGTTTTAATAAGCAAAGCATAATATTTCTTAATTTAATAAAATTAACTTGATTTCAGAAAAATACGATTTCTGTGATAAGACAAAAAATCAGAAGATGGATAAAACTTTCTAGGACAATTAATTTCTCTATGATTAAAATTAATAAAATAATTATTAATAGCATTATTTTTAATTTTATGTATTTGAGGAGAAATAATAACTTTGAATTCCTCATCAAAAGAAATTAATCCTTGATCAAAAGCCTTATCATGAATTGAGCATAAACAAATGCCATTATGGGGATTTAATCGTGTCTCTTTATTTTTTGACCAAGGTATTATATGACTAGCAACTAAGAGAGATACATGATTTAAACTACAAATTGCACAATTTTCATTGTAATTAGATAAAACGATTTTTCTAAAAAAATTTTGATTAATTCTTCTTTTTGTTTTTGTTATTATTTCTTCTCCTATTTTTTGATTAGGTTCATAAAGATAAATTTCTGGTGATTTATCAATTTTTGTCCAATTTCTGCTCATGTTTTAGGTTAATATTAATTAACTTAATTTAATTTATAGTTTCTTCAAATCCGTGTTTTTTTCCTAAAGATTTCTTTTTACTAACACCTGCGATCGAAAAAGGTTGACAAGGAAACCCACCACATAATAAATCAAAATTAGGGATATTTTCAGCATAAATATCGTTTAAATCACCGCAATATATTTCTCCAAAATTAGCTGAATATGTTTGGCAACTATACTTGTTATAATCATTAGAATAAACACAGTTAAAATCATTATTTTCTAAAGCGAGTCTAATGCCACCTATTCCGGCAAATAAATCAATGGTAGTTTTGATGTTTATTGCGTCCAATGTTCTTGACTAAGATGTGTGATAAAAAAATTATAAACTAGGGCGATGCACCGCCCTACCAAAAACGTTAGAAATAATCCTGTAAAGCCTTAACCTGTAATGGTTCGGACTGGAGCGATCGAATTGCTTCAACTGTTGCTTTAGCGCCTGCGATCGTGGTAATAATAGGTAACTTATAATCTAAGGCAGCACGACGAATTTTACGTCCGTCCATTTGAGTTTCTTCTTCACTATTCGGAGTATTGATGATGAACTGAATTTGCTTATTTTTAATAGCATCAACTACATGAGGACGACCTTCGTGTAATTTTAATATTAATTCCACATTTGGTACTCCATGCTCTTTAAGTACTTTTTTAGTGCCTTCTGTTGCTACAATATTAAAACCTAATGCCACCAAGTCTTTGGCTACAGGAACGATGGCTTCTTTATCTCTGTCATTCATGGAAATAAATACCGTACCTGAAGTATGAATAGCTACTCCTGCCCCAATTTCAGCTTTAGCGAATGCCTTCCCAAAATCGCTATCTATCCCCATTACTTCCCCCGTACTCCGCATTTCAGGGCCTAGTAAGGTATCCGTACCGGCAAACTTATTAAAAGGCAACACAGCCTCTTTAACGGCGATGTGTTTAGGGATAATTTCTTCTGTTGCCCCTAATTCTTCTAAGGTTTTACCCGACATTACAAGGGAAGCAATTGTCGCTAAAGGTCGTCCTATGGCTTTAGACACAAAAGGTACAGTACGAGAAGCACGAGGATTAGCTTCTAAAATATAAGCGGTTTCTCCTTGCACAGCGTATTGAATGTTCATTAAACCTACTACTTTTAAGGATTGTGCTAATTTTTCTGTCCATGTGCGCAAAGTAGTTAAAATTGTATCAGAAAGAGTAATATAAGGAATTGAACAGGCAGAATCTCCAGAGTGTACACCTGCTTCTTCTATATGCTCCATAATACCACCAATAACCACCCTTCCCGTCATGTCACAAATAGCGTCAACGTCAACCTCAATCGCATTTTCAAGGAATTTATCGATTAAAATGGGGTGATCTGGTTCAATGTCCACAGCATACTTCATATACTGTTCTAACTCAGCATCATTATAAACAATCCGCATACCACGCCCACCGAGTACATAAGAAGGACGAACTACCACAGGATAACCAATTTTGTTAGAAATAATTTTAGATTCTTGAAAACTTCTGGCGATACCATTAGGGGGTTGTTTAATGCCTAATTCACCTAAAATCGCTTCAAATTTTTCCCTGTCTTCGGCGGTATCAATGGAATCGGGAGAAGTACCCCAAATTTTAGTAGTTACGGTAGTATTAGGATCAGCAAGATAATTTTTTAATGGTACAGCTAATTTTAGCGGTGTTTGTCCACCGAATTGAATAATTACCCCTTCAGGATTTTCCGCTTCAATGATGTTTAAAACGTCTTCTTTGGTTAAAGGTTCAAAGTAAAGGCGATCGCTGGTATCATAATCGGTGGATACGGTTTCAGGATTGGAGTTAACCATGATGGTTTCAAAACCTGCATCTTGGAGAGAAAAAGAGGCATGACAACAACAATAATCAAATTCTATACCTTGACCGATACGGTTAGGACCACCGCCTAAAATCATAACTTTGCGTTTATCAGAGGGGATGCTTTCATTTTCTCCTGCTTCGTAAGTGGAGTAATAATAAGGGGTGAACGCTTCAAACTCTGCCGCACAAGTATCAACTAATTTGTAAATGGGTAAAATACCTAAAGATTTACGATAATTTCTAACTTCATCCTCTGAGGTTTTGGTAGCAAAGGCAATTTGACGATCGCTAAAACCATGTTGTTTAATGAAACGCATTTCAGGGGCAGTAATTTTTTGTAAAGAAGTACGTCTCATAAACCTCTCAATATCAACAATTTCCTGCATCTTATCCAAAAACCAAGGATCGATCGCTGTTAATTCGTAAATTTGTTCTACCGACATTCCTAATCTTAAAGCATGATAAACACTAAAAATTCTTTCAGGGTTAGGAGTGCGTAATTGAGAGCTAATCTGAGATAACGTGGGTAAAGTCTCATTTTTGTCACAACCGAAGCCAAATCTACCTGTTTCAAGAGATCTTAAAGCTTTTTGGAAAGATTCAGCAAAAGTACGCCCGATCGCCATGGCTTCCCCTACAGACTTCATCTGAGTGGTTAAAACAGGGGAAGAGCCAGGGAATTTTTCAAAAGCAAAACGAGGTATCTTAGTTACAACATAATCGATGGTTGGCTCAAAAGAAGCGGGAGTTTTTTTAGTAATATCGTTAGAAATCTCATCTAAAGAGTAACCTACAGCTAATTTAGCAGCAAATTTAGCAATAGGAAAACCAGTGGCTTTCGATGCTAATGCGGAGGAACGAGATACACGGGGATTCATTTCAATTACTATTACATCCCCATTGACGGGGTTAACGGAAAACTGAATATTTGAACCGCCTGTTTCTACACCAATTTCTCGAATAATTGCCTTAGAATAATCTCTTAACCGTTGATATTCTTTATCAGTTAAAGTTTGAGCAGGAGCAACAGTGATAGAATCTCCAGTATGTACACCCATCGGATCAATATTTTCGATCGAACAGATAATAACTACATTGTCCGCCATATCGCGCATCACTTCTAACTCATACTCTTTCCAACCAATGAGGGATTTTTCTACCAGAATTTGCGACATAGGAGAAGCGTCAATGCCAAATTTCGCCATTTCTTCATATTCCTCTTGGTTATAAGCAATACCGCCACCAGTACCACCCATAGTAAAAGCAGGACGTATAATAAGAGGATATGAGCCGATTTCTTCCGCTACGGTTTTGGCTTCTTCCCAGTTACTAGCAATACCAGAAGGACACACAGGAACTCCAATTCTTGCCATTGCTTCTTTAAATAATTCCCTGTCTTCTGCCATTTTGATAGCAGGTAACTTTGCACCAATCAACTCCACACCGTATTTATTTAAAACCCCAGATTCCGCTAAAGATACCGCAGTGTTAAGGGCAGTTTGTCCTCCCATTGTTGGTAAAAGTGCATCAGGACGTTCTTTAGCGATGACTTTTTCCACAATTTCGGGGGTGATAGGTTCAACATAAGTACGTTCAGCCGTTTCAGGATCTGTCATAATGGTAGCAGGGTTAGAATTGACCAAAACAACCTGATAGCCTTCTTCTCGTAGAGCTTTACAGGCTTGTGTACCCGAATAGTCAAATTCACAGGCTTGTCCAATAATAATCGGTCCTGAACCTAAAATAAGAATTTTGTTAATATCTTCACGACGTGGCATAGATTTATCGGTTTAACTCTTTAGTTTATATCGAACTTGGATGATCTCGATCATTTTAATCTAATCAGTAAATAAATTCTGTATTTGTTTATCTAGTTTTGTTGACAGTTTTTGAACGGACATTGATTTAGAATTGACACAAACAGTTTTAGTCTATAAATTTCAAGTATTTGTAAATTCACAAAGGTGCTAATTTAAAAGTACACCGAATAATTTATAAATGTAAAATAAAATAAATTTTTACAATAGATTTAGGGAAGGTCGAACAGTCAGCAATAGTGATAAGATAATCGTATTAGTTGTTAATTGTTCATTGGTGATTTGTCATTTATCCATTGTTAATTGTTCATTGGTGATTTGTCATTTGTCCATTGTTAATTGCTCATTGTTAATTGTTCATTGTTCATTGTTCATTATTCATTGTTTTTAACCCCATTGGTAGGATGACAAAACCTCTATTTTGTATTTGGAATAAAGAATCAGTTACCTCAACGCAAAGTAACCGAGAATTGGCTATTAAAAATCTAAATTTAATCTCAGAGAAAATCATTCCCGTTTTTGATGAAGCTACCCAAACCGCTGCTAATTGTTTGGATATATCTATCTGTTGTTTAGGTATTTTATTAGCAGATGAATATTTACTTAAATCTGCTTATGGTTTATCTCATTTGGGGTTAATGAATGATATAGCTAAAACTAGAAAAATTGATCGACAAAATGCTTTTGCTACCAATGTGATTGATAGTGGTAATTTATTAGTTATTGAAAATACTTTAATTGATTCTTTTTTCGCAAAAAGTATTCTCGCTCAACATTATGGTATTATCTCTTATTTAGGAGTACCTTTAATTGTTTCTAGTGGCTTATGTATTGGTTGTTTAGAAGTAATCGAAACAAAACCTAGACAATTTACAACTGCTGAAATTAATTTTTTAATGATTACCGCTCGTTGGTGTATAGCTGAATATGAAAGAAATCAATTAACTGATAAAAAAGAGGCAAAATCCGACTTAAATAATAATTACCAGGAAATTAATCAAAATATATTAAGTGTCAATTTAAACGAGAAAAATTCTGTTACTTCTATCATTAATACTCAAAAGAATAAATATAATGACTCTGAACAATATATCCGACAATTAAGTTTTCAACTATTAAATAAATTAACAGAAAAATTATCTATTCCCTTAACTTCTGTTATTGGAATGTCTAGTGTTTTAAAACAAGAAATTTACGGAAAACTTAACCCAAAACAACTAGAATATTTAGAAATCATCCATGATAGTGGAAAAGAAATGATTACTTTAGTAGATGAAATTACAAAATTAGCTAGTCTTAAAACTGAAGTTAATCTGGAATTTGTTCCTGTAGATTTAGAAAATTTAGCAACACAAGTAATTAAAAGTTTAGAAACTGTAGCCAGAACTCGTGAACATACATTAAGACTATCGATCGAACCAGGAGAAAAAGTGTGGAATTTAGATCGAGAAAAAGTCAAAAAAACCCTATACTATCTTCTTATTACCATTATTGAAGGTTCAAGAGCAGGGGGAGAAATACAAATACATATATCTGGGCGATTACAAAATCTTAAAATTAATTGTTGGGTAAATCATCCTTGGTTAGGAGATGGAATTTCTTTCGAGAAAATTAGTAGTTATGAAGAGGCTTTAAAAAATAACGCTAATTTTGTGAATATATTAAATAATAATCAAGAAATAAATCAAGAATTATCTAGCCCAAATAACTATGATTATGATTTAACTTGTTTATTCTTTAGTGCTTATTTAGCACATCTCCAAAAAGGTAGTATTGTGTTACAAGGTTCTACACAATCTACCTATCGTTTTGTTATTTCTATTCCGATTTCTCAACAATAATTAAGGATTACTTTTATTAGTTTTTTGGGCAGGATAGGGTTAGGGTAATAGGCAATAGACATCTCCAATAATTATTGAAACACGTTGATTAATTGACGATAAAATATCCTATTTTGATAATTTCAATACTTAAATTAATTTAATTTTTAATTTCTGGAGAAGTCTAATGAAGGAAGGGGTTTAAAACCCAAAATTTTGATAAATTTTTATTACTATTACTGATTGTAAAAGTGCTTTTTGTACTAATAAACATATTAATATTACATTTAAGCTAGTTTTCGATTCATCTTACAAATATTTCTCTATTCTTATCGTTGTTTAAAATTCTTCAGGATTAACTAAACCCCTCATTTTGGCAATTCCTTTTTTCACTCGACGAGAAACAGTAATGACACTAATACCTAATTTTTCAGCAGTTTCTTTTTGAGTTAAATCTTGTAAAAAAACAAATTCTAACACTTTACGAGTGCCTTCTTCTAATTGATTTAAAGCATTATTTAATCTAATTTTATCTTCTTGGACTAACTGAAAACTATGATATTGACTATCGGGTAAATAATCTACTAAACTATTTTTATCTTCATCATTATTATTTGTAGTGTCTAAGCTAATGGGTTCTCTATTTTGATGTGCTAATTTTACCTCATTCCATTCCTTTAAAGATACCCCTAATTCTCTGGCAATTTCTCCATCAGTGGGTTGACGATTTAATTTTTCTCTTAATATTCTGGTAACACGGTTAGACTGATTTTTTAACTCTAAACAACGGCGAGGAATACGAATAGAATCACCTTTATCTCTTAAATAGTGCTGAATTTCACCTTTAATATAAGGTATGGCAAAAGTACTAAAAGCAAAACCTTTTCCAGCATCAAATCTTTCAATGGCGCGAATTAACCCGATACATCCTACTTGTAACAAATCGTCATAATTTTCTTGACACTGATTTATCCAATGAGTAACTTCTTTTCTGACTAATCCTAAGTTTAGTTCTAAAATTTGATTACGAATTCTGAGATTTTGATTTTGCTGATAAAGAGCGAATAATCTTTCGTTGTCAATTTTATATTCGGAAGTCGTTTTGTTAGTCATAATCTTAAATTCGTACCTAACGTGGAATTGTAAATAATTTGATTAAATGATTGATTTGAGGAACTTTAATTAGGTCATAAAGTCTTTAAATGATTTATTCTTCCATTGTATTTGATTTATTTAATCTCAAACAACGGGGAATTTACTGTATTTTTTTTTATTTTATTTGATACTTTCCTTATTTATACGGATAAAATCTTTTTTTGCTTCCTTTATAGTTAGTTATCGCATTCATTGAATTGTTAGAGTACAAAATTATTGATTCCTTAAGAAAATCGAACCTAGGTACTTTATCACCCTGACAAAAATTATCTTTCATCATAATGTTAAAAAAAGTAACAATTTAAACAGAATTCTTGACAAAGTTGCAGTTTTAATGTCCATATGTTAGCTTATTATTTAATAGAGCAATTGAGGAGTGAAATGTATGGAAACACCAGCAAAACTTAGTCTTGAACAACAATTCAAATTAGAAGTGTTAAAAGATCAAGTCAAAAAATTGAGTCGTGAACAATCACAAGAATATCTCATTGAGGTATTTCGTCAAATGATGGTTAAAGATAACCTCATGAAACAATTACTCAAAAATGCTTAATCTTACTGACGTTGCTGTGGCGTAGAATCAGATTGTTTTTTTCCCACAATAAGATTCTTTGTCAACTTTTAAACAAATTTAACTTTTTAATCATTTTTTGTCTCAGCAACGTTTATTTTTCTTTAAGATTTTGTCACAGAAACGGTAGCTACCCCGATAGTGTTTAATTTTCCTTTTGTTAATAACTGTCTGGCTTCATTTACGGTTGTACCAGTGGTGTAAATGTCATCGATAATTAAAATATTCTCCGATTTATTTACTTTTTCATAGTCTTTTCCGAAACTAAAGGCTTGATTAATATTTTTTTTCCTTTCTTCAGGGGTTAAACTAAACATCGCTTCAGTATTTTTAACTCTTAGCAATAAATTTGTTTTCATTTTATAACCTGTTACCTGACAAAAACCATCGGCGATTAATTCTGCTTGGTTAAAGCCTCTGGTTTTTAGTTTATCTTGATGTAAAGGAATCGGAATAATTATGAGTCGAGGATATTTTTTTTTGTTACCTGATTTTAGCCATGCTTCTCCTAACCAATTACCGAATAATTCCCCTAAAACTTTATTTTGATCATATTTTAACTTGGCGATCGCCTTTTTTAAATAATTATCATATTTACCCCAAGAAAATAAAAGAAAATCCGGTTGACCAAATTGTTTATAATTAGTAAGTTGACAACGGAGTAATTTTTGCTCACAATATCGACAAATAATCGGATCAGCACTGCGTTGACAAAGAGGACAATTAGATTTAAGAAATAAAGATAAAAAATTGTTCAACATAGATTAAAATTGCCAAATTATTTTTACAGTTTAAGTAACAAAAACAATGGAAATAAAATTTAGAGAATTTAATCCTTTCGATGTATGGATTTGGTTAGAATTTGATCATGTACCTTCAGAAATGGAAAAGCAATATGTAGAAGAATTATTTAACTCATGGTTTTATGTGGGCAAATTAGGAGGATTTAATGCTGAAAATCTACAAATACAAGAATTAGGCATTGATATTAGTTATATGGAATATGACCAAGATTTAGCTGATAATTCTATGATGTCTCCCATGCACAATATGGGTGAATTTGAATTTTTAGGTCATTGGGGTAGATGTTGGTTTGATTTAGGTACTAGCGATTTAATTGCTATTGATATATTGATTAATGCTCTGAGAGAATTAGGCAAGGAATATGTGGAAATTAATCAATTAATAATTGGAGGAGAAAATGAAGATTGGACAATAGATAAAAACCCTAATTCTGACTTTTCAGAAGATTAAATTTATGAAGAATTAAACCCCCTCTAATAAAATAGCAAATGTTCACTCTTTTTGAACTCATAAAATTCAATTTTACCTCCTTTTTCTCCTTCATTTACCCAAAAATAAAAAGCACAATTAATTTTGTTTGCCTACTTATTTTTATTTTCCAAGAGACTTATTTAATTTTTCCCCGATTTTTTTGATTATCCAACTTAATATCGCACCTGTAAATAAAATGGCTATGGCAGGATTAAATACAGGTTGCCATAATTTGTACCATAATTCCCACCCCAACGGAATACCTAATGATTTGCCGACAAGTGCGATGGCAAACCAGAAAAAACCAATAATCACTAAGAATACATCTGCAATCAAAAAACGATCTAACCAAGTTAATAAATTTTCTTTCATAAATAAAGTAAATATTAAAATCTGATCTATATTTAATCATTGGTCAATAAAAAATGATATTTTATTTAGATGTCAATTTTTTGCTTCAAGGATTAGAAATAGAACGTCATGATAGAGACTCCCCCTTCAACTTTAGATATTGCTGAGGCTTTATCCATTCCCGCCGATTTAGATTTTGATTTACCTAATCCTGAAGATGATGGTATTGCAGAGGAGGAGTTTCTGCAACAAGTTGAGAATATTTGGAAAGTTTGCGATCGCTTTGATTTACAAACAGACATTTGGCGTGGAAGAATTTTACGCACGGTAAGGGATAGAGAAAAACACGGCGGTGAAGGTAGAGGCACAGGTTTTCTCCATTGGCTCAAAAATAGGGAAATTACCAAAAGTCAAGCCTATGCTTTTATTCAATTAGCTAATAGTGCGGATACTTTACTAGAAGATGGTAAACTAGATCCTGAAGCGATTAATAATTTTAGTAAACGTGCTTTTGTGGAAACTGCTAAAGCTGATCCTGAAATTCAAAAATTGGTTAGTGAAGCAGCACAAAATGGCGATCGCATTACTCGTCGTGAGGTTAAACAATTAACCGATGAATATACAGCGATGAATTCTGATTTATTGCCCGATATTATCAAAGAAAAAGCCGTTGATGGTTCATTACCCCCTCGACATTTAGCACCATTGGTGAAAGAATTAGAAAAACTACCACAAGAGCAAATCGATGAAATTCGCAAAGAAGTAGAAGCTAATCCTGATGTAGATACAGTTAAACAAATGACTTCTACTGCGAAAAGTTTATCTAAATATTTAGATTCAGCCTCCCAAGTCGAAACCTTAAGAGATTCTAGTGTAGATATAGAAAGAGCCTTAGATGAAGCCTTAAGATTAGATTGTTTAAGTATTACAGCAGATTTAGTAAAACAGGCGACAAATTTAGAACAAAGTGTCGGTAAACTATATACATTATGGAAGAAATTGGGTAGTGTTGCTGATCGCCTTTATGTAGAAACAGGTGTTAGTAGTCCTAATTTGCGATCGCTTTTAAGTTGTTTAGAAAAACTCACCAGTGAAGTAATAGAAATACGTTTTGATGACGGTGGGGATAAAATAATTCGTTTAAAAATTATGAGTGACGAAGTATAAATTAGGAGTTGATTTATCATTTCTCATTCCTCATTCTTTTTTTTCTTTGATTTCAAATCTATTTTTCCACACAGTTGAACTACGCAAAGCAATCCATAATAAAATCATCGCAATTAAACCGCCATTTTGTGGGGCTTTTATAGCAAAAAGTACTAAAAGTGCGGATAAAAAATCTTCTAATAAAATGAAAATAAGAGGAAGTTTACCTAAACGAAAAAACCAGCCTACTTGTACAAATTTTAAAACCAAAGCTAGTGATCCGCCTACTAATCCTAATAACCAAATAGGAGTAATTTGTAACTTTAGATAACGTGCTACTCCGATTGCCATTAACCCTCCCACCAAAGGACTAAATATTAACTGTATAATTTGTAAAATTCTTAAACCAATGAGTTTTTTTGTGCCAAATAATTCAAAAAGTGACCAGCTTGTTAAAATACCCACTATAACTTGCGGATTTAAAGATGACAAAAACGGTACATTACTCCACAATTCATCAATATGTACTAAACCAATAACTAACAATGGTAAACCCATTCTCATACCTCCAGCTGCGGATGCTGATAGTATGGCTAAAATTTGAACTATTGACAGATTTTCTACAATCACAGAATCTATAAATTTGACTACAATAAACTTTTTCAAAAAGTTAGGGAATCAGAAAAAATGAACAGGCAACAGAAAGCTAAAATAAAATTAACTTTTTAGCTACTAGCTATTTTAGACGAAATAAATAATGACTTTGTCTCATTCTCACAAAATTAATCTTGCTATTACATTAGGTGATCCTGTTAGTATTGGACCTGAAATTATCCTCAAAGCTTTAGCTAATCCTATTTTATCCACTCAAGCAAATATCACAATTATTGGTTATCGATTTTGTCTCGAAAAAGCGTATTACGATTTAGAATGTCAAAATAATGCTAATCTAGCACATCCCGATACATTAAATTTTATTGAGATAAATACTTCCTTCGATTTTACTTGGGGTAAAGGTAACTCTGAGACGGGAAAAGCCAGTTTTTTATATTTAGAAAAGGCCATCGAGTTGACTTTAGAGGGTAAATTTGATGGTATTGTTACCGCACCTATTGCAAAATCTTTATGGCAAAAAGCAGGTTACAATTATCCAGGGCAAACTGAAGTATTAGCTCAAAAATCAGGAGTTGAAAAATTTGGGATGATGTTTGTCGGCAAGTCTCCCTATACTGGATGGATGTTACGCACCCTTTTAGCCACGACTCACATTCCTTTAAAATTAGTCTCTGATACCCTTAATTCTGAGTTAATGGATTTAAAACTCGATTTGCTTATTCATACCCTTGAACAAGATTTTAACTTAACTTATCCCCATATTGCCATCGCCGGATTAAATCCCCATAGTGGTGAAGACGGTAATCTTGGCACAGAGGAAAAAGAATGGTTAAATGATTGGTTAGATAATGCAAGAAAACGCTATCCAAAGGCTAAATTAACCGGTTTAACTCCTAGTGATACTTTATGGGTAAAACCTGCTCAAGCATGGTATCATGACCCAAATACTCTTACTGCTGATGCTTTTATTGCCCTATACCATGATCAAGGTTTAATACCAGTGAAATCTATGGCTTTTGATCAAGCTATTAATACTACCATCGGCTTACCTTTTATTCGTACTTCCCCCGATCATGGTACAGCCTTTGATATTGCCGGGCAAGGTATTGCTAATGCTAATAGTCTGATTGCCTCTATTCAATTGGCGATCGCATTGTGTAATAATCGGCAAAAAAGATCAGTTAAAAACACTTAAAATTTTAATTAGGTGATTTCTAATCATAAATATACCTACATGATCCCTCCTAAAGAAGAATGGTAAATTCTTTTTTGGAAACCGCCTAAGTACTTGAACAGAATAAAATGTATCTAAGTAAACCAACGATGCACAGGATAAGGCAATCCGTAACGCAATGGGCAAAGCAATGGGTTTAAACCCCTTGTTACCCGTTGTTACTCTTAATTTTTCTGTGAGGGTTTTTAAACTTACTCTGAATATTTGGCCATCGAACAAAAACTGAATCAACTCTAAAGTTAACTTTTAAAAAATTTAGGTTACAGTTGAGGATAATAAACTAATTTTTAGTAATTAAATCACTTTTTATATGCGCGCTTTATTAATTTATCCCATTTTTCCGCCGACTTTTTGGTCTTACGACAAAATTTTAGAATTAGTTAATCGCAAAGTATTATTACCGCCATTAGGATTGATTACAGTTGCCTCAATATTACCTCAAGAATGGGAATTTAAGTTAGTAGATCGCAATATACGTCCTGTTACAGAAGAAGAGTGGGCCTGGGCGGACGTAGTAATTATATCAGCAATGATTGTACAAAAAGATGATTTAATCAATCAAATCAAAGAAGCAAAACAAAAAGGTAAATTAGTAGCCGTAGGAGGACCTTATCCTACTTCTGTACCTCATGAAGCCGAACAAGCCGGTGCAGATTTCTTAATTTTAGATGAAGGAGAAATCACTTTACCAATGTTTGTAGAAGCCATTAAAAAAGGAGAAAAATCAGGCACTTTCCGCACTACCGAAAAACCTGATGTAACCAGTACCCCTGTACCTCGTTTTGATTTATTAGACTTTGATGCTTATGATTCCATGTCAGTGCAATTTTCTCGTGGATGTCCTTTCCAGTGTGAATTTTGCGATATTATTGTACTTTATGGACGTAAACCCAGAACAAAAACTCCAGAACAATTACTTAAAGAATTAGACTATCTTTATGAATTAGGTTGGCGTCGCAGTGTTTTCATGGTGGATGATAATTTTATTGGCAATAAACGCAATGTCAAATTGTTGTTAAAAGCCTTGAAAGTATGGCAACAAGAAAAGCAGTATCCTTTCCGTTTTAATACTGAGGCTTCCGTTGATTTAGCTGACGATGAAGAATTAATGGAGTTGATGGTAGATTGTTATTTTGATGCGGTGTTTTTAGGCATTGAAACTCCCGATGAGGATAGTTTACAGCTTACCAAAAAATTCCAAAATACTCGTAGTTCTCTCGCCGATGCCGTTGATAAAATTATTCGTATCGGATTACGCCCTATGGCAGGTTTTATTATTGGTTTTGATGGTGAAAAAAAAGGTGCCGGCGATCGCATTGTCAGATTTGCTGAACAAGTAGGTATTCCCACCACAACCTTTGCTATGCTTCAAGCCTTACCGAATACAGCATTATGGCATCGTCTAAAAAAAGAAGGACGTTTAAGGGAAGGAAAAGACGGTAATATCAATCAAACTACTTTAATGAATTTTGTACCAACTCGCCCAGTGGAAGACATTGCGAAGGAATATGTAGATGCTTTTTGGCGATTATATGATCCCCATGCTTATCTCGATCGCATTTATCATTGTTTCTTGAAATTAGGTGCACCCAAAGCTCATCCTCCAGCTAAATTACCTAGTTTAGTTGATCTTAAGGCATTAGCCATCGTTGTATGGCGACAAGGAATAAAAAGAGATACCCGTTGGAAATTTTGGCATCACTTATTCAGTATCATCAAACATAATCCTGCGGTATGGGAACATTATTTAACTCTATGCGCCCATAATGAACATTTTATGGAATATCGAGAAATTGTCAAAGCTCAAATTGAGACACAATTGCAAGAATATTTAAGCCAAGAGGAAAAATCATTAATAGCTTGTTAATTTGCCATTAGATTTTTTCAGAAGTAAATAAAATATAGATTGTTAAGTTAATAACGTAATTTTGATGATCAATATTTGTCTATAAAATTACAAATTGTTATACAAAACTTGATCATAGTTGATCACTTAACTAAAACAATGTTTTACTCAGATCTTGCACCAGTACAATAATACCAATGAAACAAAACGGGAAAAATCAATTTTAGGAGTTTTAAAATCAATTCTGATTACTTTTCCCTCTTCCCTTTTCCCTATCCTCATCGAGAATTGATGATAGAGATGCAAGATCTAAGTTTTAGAGACTTATCCATATGATAAATTTAAAATAGTGTTAATTTGAGGTTTAGTTCGGTAACAGTGTTTGATTCCAGTCTTAAAAGGTTATTCCTCCGGCAGTATGGAAAGATTCATGTCCGTCGTCTCAATTACCAAATGTGTAAATTAAGATTTTGGAGCTAGTTTATGTCCATATATGTAGGGAATTTATCTTACGATGTAACAGAAGAAGATTTACAAGCCGTCTTTGCCGATTACGGTCAAGTTAAGCGTGTATATTTACCTGTCGATCGTGAAACAAAAAGAATGCGTGGTTTTGGTTTTGTGGAAATGTCTAACGATAATGAAGAAGAGAAAGCCATTGAAACTTTAGATGGTGCTCAATGGATGGGGCGACAAATGAAAGTCAACAAAGCCAAACCTCGAGAAGAAAATAATGGAGGTGGCGATCGCCGAAAAAATTTCCGTAACTAATTTTTTGCGGTTATTTGTCATCGGTTGATAAAAAGTAGATAAGTAAAATTAAGATTATTTTTTTTACAATCTAGGAAAACAAGGGGTTTAAACCCCTTACTTAGATACAATTAATTTTGCTAGAGATTTATTTACTAATAACCAATGACTAATGACTAATGACAGATACTACTTATCTTCGCCAAGAAACTTTTGGTAAAACTTGCTCTAAATCAATTCTGTTTTTATATTTAGTTGCAAAATTAAGTAAAGAATCAAGGAGAGAATCAGAGAGATAATGAGGTTTTAAGCCCAAATCTAATAATTTAGTATTTTTAGCATTAAAATAGTGTTCTTCTAACTCAACCCGGGGATTTTCAAGGTTATTTACTTTCACTTTTAAGCCGATAGTTTCCCCTGCTTTTTGTACCATATGAGCTAAATCACTGATACTAAATAATTCAGTAAACTGGTTAAATACTCTGAATTTTCCCTCTTGAGCTGGATTTGCTATGGCTAACTCCATACATCGTACAGTATCACGAATATCCAGTAAACCACGAGTTTGACCACCTTTACCATATACTGTTAAAGGATGCCCTATAGCAGCTTGAATACAAAAACGGTTTAAAGCAGTACCGAAAACACCATCATAATCAAGACGGTTAATTAATAACTCATCCATGCCCGTTTCCTCTGTCAAGACACCATAAACAATGCCTTGGTTTAAATCAGTAGCACGAATACCCCAAACTTTACAAGCAAAATGAATATTGTGGCTATCATGTACTTTACTTAAATGATAAAAACTGCCGGGTTGTTTCGGATAAGGTAAAATATCTTTACGACCGTTATGCTCAATTTCAATATAACCCTCTTCAATATCAATATTTGGAGTACCATATTCCCCCATAGTGCCTAATTTGACAAGGTGAGAATCAGGAAATTCCTCTTTTATAGCATAGAGAATATTTAAAGTACCTACCACATTATTCACTTGGGTAAATACAGCGTGTTCTCTATCAATCATAGAATAAGGTGCGCTCCGTTGCTCACCAAAATGAACAATAGATTCAGGCTCGAATTTACGAAAAGCCTTAATTAAGAAATCGTAATTAGTAATATCACCGATAAATAATTCAATTTTTTTCCCTGTCAACTCATACCAACGTTGAATACGTCTTTGAATAGAAGCGATAGGGGTTAAAGTTTGTGCTCCTAATTTATCATCCCAGTGACGACGAGCCAAACTATCGAGAATAGCTACCTCATAGCCTTTATTTGAGAGATGCAAGGCAGTCGCCCAACCGCAGTAACCATCTCCACCTATTACTAATGCTTTCATCTTTAATATGTTTTTAGATATAACTAGAGGTTAATTTACCAATTATCGGACAAAAAAGATCACTTTAAAGCATAAAAAAAATTTTTTATTTCTCTAGGAGAATCAAGATATTTTATTTAAAAAACATTTTTAAAAATATTTTAACCGAATCTTAATACAATCTTAATATTAACTATAGATTAGTATAAATAAGTAAGCTATATTCTTAAATTAAATTCAAATAAGAAATCGATTCTAAATTTTAAATATTTGACACCATCAAAATTCTATGATCAAGATTAATTGGGATAACTTAGTTAAAAATTATCAAGAAAAAAGTAGTTATAAATTAGCAGAAAAAAAAGCTAGTTATCATTATTATAATTCTTCAGATGCCATTCCTATTTTACCAAAAAATTTAATCATCAGAGACTATCAAAAAGAAGCGGTAATTAATTGGTTTAAAAATCGAGGAAGAGGTACATTAAAAATGGCAACAGGAAGCGGAAAAACTATCACAGCTTTAGCTATAACAACAGAATTATATGAACAAATAAATTTACAAGTTTTATTAGTAATTTGTCCTTTTCGTCATCTAGTTTTACAATGGGCAGAAGAAACAACAAAATTTAATTTACAACCAATTTTAGCCTTTGAAAACATTAATAATTGGCAAAGTGAATTATCAAGACAACTTTATAATATTCATCATAATAAGCAAAAATTTTTAACTATTATTACCACAAATTCTACTTTTATTAGTGATGGTTTCCAATCTCAAATACCATTTTTACCGGAAAAAACTTTAATCATTGGTGATGAAGCACATAATTTAGGAACTCCTCGTTTATTGTCGTCTTTACCTGCTACCATTGGTTTAAGATTAGCATTATCAGCAACCCCTGAAAGATATTTTGATGATGATGGCACAGACTTTCTAATTAACTATTTTGGTAAAGTTTTACCTCCAGAATTTACCTTAGCAAATGCCATAGAAAAACAAGCCTTAGTTAAATATAATTACCATCCCATTTTAGTACAATTAACCAATATTGAAGCCTTATATTATGCTAAATTAACTAAAAAAATTGGTTGGGCATTATCAGAAAATAATAACCTTAAAGATAATCATAATCTTAAAACATTATTAATCAGAAGATCTCGTCTCATTGCTACTGCTAGTAATAAATTAATTGCCTTGAAAAAATTAATGTCAGAAAGATTAGACATGAAAGCAACTTTATTTTACTGCGGCGATGGGCATATAAATCAAAATGAGCGACAATTGGAAGCCGTTACCAGAATTTTAGGCAAAGAATTAAACTATCGAGTCAATACCTATACAGCCGAAACACCTTTAGAAGATCGGGAAAAGATCAAAAAACAGTTAATATCAGGAGAATTACAGGGTTTAGTGGCAATTCGTTGCTTAGATGAAGGTATAGATATTCCGATGATTGAAAATGCGGTAATTTTAGCTAGTAGTAGTAATCCTCGGCAATTTATTCAACGGCGAGGAAGAATTTTGCGCCCCTATGACGGCAAAAAAGAAGCAACTTTGTTTGATATGATTGTGATACCGCCAATATTAGAGCGAGAAATTTGGGAAATTGAGCGTAATTTACTGAAAAAAGAATTAAGAAGATTTATCGAATTTGCTAGTTTGGCTAATAATGCAGAAGAAGCAACAAAAATTCTCACAATTTTACAACAGGAATTTAATGTAATATATTAGTTATCAAAAATGCTATCTAATTTATCTTTTTATATTATCTGTGGTGGGTTTCATCCTCATTATTTTAATATTAATTTTTTTAACTATTTAACTACTATAATTAACGATATTAGTCCAGAAAATACTATTTTTATTACCGGAGATAATTTTCAACCTTATGATGGTTTAAATATTTATAAATATATTCTAAAAAATAAAGCAGAATTGTTCAAATATAACTTGACTTTTATCGGATTTAGTGCCGGAGTAGTTGGTTCAATTATAGCAGGAAATTTGTGGAAAAAAAAAGGGGGAAAGGTTAACACCTTATTGGCTTTTGATGGTTGGGGAGTGCCTTTAATTTCTTCTAATTTTCCCTGTTATCGCATCAGTCATGATTATGCCACTCATCTCATTTATTTAGGAGGAGAAAAAAATGCTTTTTATGCTTTTCCTCCTGTGCCTCATCTCAAATTATGGAGTTATCCTGAAAATATACAAGGTTACTGGGAGATAACATCAGGCATCAAAAAAAGAGCAAACTTAACAGATTTTATCAAGTTTTGCCTGAAAAAAGACGGACATTAAATTATAATTATCAATCATATTCAAAAATCAGATCAATCAAAAATTATCTTTAATATGACTAATTTATTAGACTATGATTTATCTCAAATTCGCAACGGTGAAATTCAAAATTTGCAAGGAATAAACTTAAATGGATGTAATCTTTCGGGGGCAAATTTAGCCAAAGCTGACTTTTCAGGTAGCACATTAATGGGGGCGAATTTAACAGGGGCAAATTTACAAAATTCTATTTTACGTTGTAATTTAAGAGGTGCAGATTTAACAGGGGCAAATTTACAAGGTGCAGATTTAAGAGGTGCAGATTTACGAGGTGCTATATTATTATCAGCACAAGTAGAAAATATCAGTTTAGCCGGTGCTTTCTTAGCTGGAGCAATTTTAACTAATTTAGATTTATGTGATGCGGATTTACGAGGCACAGATTTGCGAGGTGCAAATTTGCAAGGTGTAGATTTACAAAAAGCAGACTTAAGTAATTCTAATCTAAGGGGTGCTGATTTATCTCACAGTAATTTAGAAGAAGCTAATTTAACTGGTGCTATTTTAGAAGGAGTAAATTTATTTCAGGCAAATCTATTGTGTGCTATTGTTGATCACAATGCCTTAAAACATACTTTTAAACAGGGAGTTTGTATAGAAGGAATTTTTTGAAACCGTCAGAAATGGGCAACGGGCTTACTTTGGACAAAATGCGATCGCCTTTTATTTGACTGATAGAGTGTTTATATTCTCATAACTCCTAGGGGAATGCTATATAATAATTTTGACTCGGTAATAACAGCCGAAATTGTTATCATCAATACTTAAAGATAAGGATTATTTTATCATGGGATATGCCAATGTTTTTAGCAAATTAGATCAAGATATATCAAACCAAATTAAAAATTTACAAGCAAAACAACAAGAATTAATCGAAAAGAAAAAAAATTTATTGGCTACTAAACAAAAAATACAGGGTTTTCTTACAGATGCTCAAGAAATTAAAAAGATTTTAGCATCTCAACCAGAATTAATTAAATCCATTGAAAGTGAATTAAGTAAAATTTTTACCACCGATAGTCAACCTAAATTACCGATTAAGAAAGAAGCACATTTACTCACCAATCTAGAGTATCCTTCCACCGAAATCAAAGATAACAATGTTTCGGTAAAATCTAATAATCTTGACTCTGAGGAAGAAGAATCCCTTAAAACTTTTACATTTCTTGATACTCAGGGAAAAAATACTTCTTTTTAATTCTCGATATTTTATCGTTCATTTTTAATCGTTAAGTAGGTAAGTAAAATTAATACTACATTTTACTTTTCTCAAATCCATAATAACAATAATGGTTAACAAGGAGTTTAAACCCCTACCTTGTGTTGCCTATATACAATTAATTTTGTCTAGCACTTATATTTATTTTATTTTTGCAAAGCATAATTTGACATTTTCAAGATAGGTATTCTTGCTAGAGGCAGTAAGTATCCTGTTTGATCAGATTAGTCACCTTGATTGGTATAATAATGGCTAATATAGCCATCGTTAATCATTTGTGAGTAATGATTTAATTAGAGATCAACAATGTTTTTTTATTTATTTAATCTTAACAATTGACTTCTATAAAATAACCTTCACTCAAAATTTTGACATTTTTAAATGAATTGCTATAGTTTTTACTTTTTATATTGAGATTTATCTATGAGTCAAGAAAATTTAATTCCCGTTGTTGTTAATGGCGCCGCAGGAAAAATGGGAAAAGAAGTGATTAAAGCGATCGCCTCTGCCGATGATATGATTTTAGTCGGTGCAGTGGATCAAAATCCGACATTATTAGGAAAAGATATAGGAAAAGTGGCAGGTTGTGGAGAATTAGAAATTCCTCTTGTCAATGACTTACAAAGCGTTTTAGTCTTGGCTACCCAATATAAAATACAAGGAGTGATGGTAGATTTTACCCATCCCGACAGCGTTTACGAAAATGTTAGAAGTGCCATAGCTTATGGAATACGACCTGTAGTTGGTACAACAGGACTATCCCCTGAGCAAATTCAAAATTTAGCTGATTTTGCCGATAAAGCAACAACAGGAGTCTTAATTATTCCTAACTTTTCCATTGGTATGGTATTAATGCAACAAGCCGCCCTCCAAGCCGCACAATATTTTGATCATGTAGAAATAATTGAATTACATCATAATCAAAAAGCCGATGCCCCTAGTGGCACAGCGATTAAAACTGCCGAGATGTTGTCAGATTTAGGCAAAACCTATAACCCCCAATTAGTAACGGAAACTGAAAATTTAGCTGGTGCAAGAGGTAGTATTTGTGGGGATAATATTCGTATTCATAGTGTGCGTTTACCCGGTTTAATTGCCCATCAAGAAGTAATTTTTGGCAACCAAGGAGAAATTTACACCTTACGTCATGACACCAGCCATCGCTCCTGTTATATGCCAGGAGTATTATTATCTATACGCAAAATTGTCGAATTAAAATCCTTAGTTTATGGTTTAGAAAAAATCCTCTAATTAGGAATGAGAAAACTAAGATACTAGAATATTCGGAGATTATAGGGTAAGAGAGAGGAGAATAGAGGAAATATTATTTTTCCTTTTGCCTAATCTCATCAGGATACTTTTTTCCTAACTCCTAATTAGGGTTTGCTGTTGGAAATCAGAAAACTATCAAAATCAATGGTTGAGACATAATACATCAACAAAAAAGTTCGCAGTCTTAGTAATTTTCAGTCAAAAACTTCAGGTTGCAGGTTGACTTTGTTACGGGTTAATAATTGCCAGTTTAGATTAATTACTTAATTTAATTTTGATAAAATCAATTTGAATAAGTTTTTTACCAATTCTTTACCTAACACCTAATACCTGATACCTAACACCTAACACCTAACACCTGATACCTGATACCTAACACCTGATACCTGATACCTAACACCTAACACCTAATACCTAATACCTATCCTCATCAAAATACTATGAGAGGCAACCCCTAATTATTAATTGTTAACCACCATTCGCCTAAATTCATCACATCTTGGTGAATATCTTTAAGTTGAATTAAATATTCATCAGGTGAAAGAAAAGGTTTATTTTCCTCTAACTTTTTTAATCTTATTTGTGCTAAAAGCCATGGTTTAGAAATACCGTCAATGCTTTCAATATATTTTGCTAAATCTTTACTATTTATCGAAGTCATTTTATGTTTGAACTATTACCCTTTATTCTTCCTGTTAATCCTACCATTTTTTACAGTCAAAATAATATTCAAAATAGTGAAATAATTACTCAAGAAAATAACATTTTACGCCAGTTACCCGGAGAATTAAATAAAATTCCCGTATTTAATAGTAATAGCCCAGAATTAGTATTAGGTGAAGGAATCTTACTCTCTACTTTCCCTAAAGATAACAAAACTCACCCTGAAGCACACTTAAACTTTGGTTTTCAAGGAAGATTCGATATTTTTGCTCATCATGTAGCTAAACGATCCACAGAAGATGATCAAAGAACTTTATACTTAGGCATCATTATACATAATCCTACCTCCGAAACTGTAACCATTAAAACATTTGAAGGAGCAAGTTATTTAAGTCAACCCGATGCACCTTTTATCACTTTACCCTCGAAAGTAGAAGGAAGTAACACTTATGCAGGACCTGGTAGTCGAGTTATGGGAGATATTTTGCAAAAAAAACGTCAAGAAATCTTTCCTCCAGAAATAACCCTACCAGCAGGAGAAAGTAAAATGTTACTAAATTTACCAATTCCTGTACAAACTTTAACCCCCCCTATTAATGGACGTTCTACTTATATGAGATTATATAGTAGTGGGCTAGTTTATGTTGCTAGTTTAGCCATGTATCAAGATGGAGAAAACAACCCTCCCAGCCTTGAACAATGGCAAGAAGTTTTAAAAAATCAACCTTTATCCTCTCCTCGTGACTTAGCGCCTACTCCCCCCGAAGCCGAAGGTAAAAGAATTTATGGCAGAGTTGCAGGAGTTTCTCAGGGTGATTTATGGAAAACTGACTTAACCGATTCTCCTTCAAGCCCAATTCTAAGTATTCCTAATTCTGGGGAGGCTTTTTCTTACCCTTTAAGCACCTTAATTGGTGGTACATTGGGAATAAATCAAATTCAGACTGCCCCCATGTTGGCGAGATACCCTGATACTGCCTACAGTGCCCACGGTAATTATGGGGTACAATATAGTTTAACTTTGCCTTTATTCAATCCCCATAATCAGAATAAAACTGTCAATATAGCCATTTCCACCCCCATCAAACAAGATACTCTTGGGGTTAAATTTTTTAATCCTTTACCAACACAAACTTTTTTTCGGGGCTTGGTACAAGTTAAATATAATGATGAGAATAATATTCCTCGTTTAAGATACTTTCATTTAGTGCAAAAAAGAGGAGAAAAAGGAGAAAATTTAGTCACGATAACTATGTCTCCTCAATCCCAAAACTTAGTATCTGTTGATTTTCTTTATCCTCCTGATGCTACACCCCCTCAAATTTTAACGGTAACAACAGAATAGTTTTCATGATTTATCTTAAATGTAAAAAGAGGACACCCGTTAAGTGCGACTTGAACTGGTCATTTTGATTACGACACCCTGTCGTCTGGTGATTTCTACCACTAGCCCTTGTGGAAAACACTCGTAAGAGTATTGATTTTATCAAAATTAAATTAAGTAATTAATTGATCTAAACAAAGAAATTGTTAACCTGCAACCTGCAACCTGTCACCTGAAACCTTATCCTAACAGATAATTTATGATCAAGGTGGAAGATCTGAGTTAAACAAAAAAAGAGAGACGCTGATAAATACCAACGCCTCTACTTTTTGATGTTCAATTTTCTTAAAAATCCTAACACCCTAATAAATTAAGGGCATTAGAGATTATTGAAACTTAATTATATAAACGCAAAGTTAGCACCAACGGGAACTATAGCATTAGTAGAAGTTGCTATGATGGTGTTATTAGCAGCCCAGTTACCATCAGCATCAAATAATAACTGTTTAGTATCTGTAGCAAAAGCAAAACGAGTATTACTTAAGTTTAAGGATTGAATGTTTGCTAAAGTATCAACAATGATTACAGAGCTAGTATTAGTTGCTCCTGCCTTATTAGTTACAGTAGGAGCAGTACCAGCAGTAGGGGCACCTTGATAACTAGCAGAAGTTAAGCCAAAAATATCTTCATTGGTGACAAAATCAGCTACACTATCAACACCTTCATTAGTAAATACAAAGGTATCTTTACCTGCACCACCAGTTAATACATCGTTACCGGCTTCACCAACTAAGCGATCATCACCTGCACCACCAGTTAATACATCGTTACCCCCACCACCAATAAGGGTATCTTTACCTGCACCACCAGTAAAGTTATCAACACCTGCACCACCAGTGATATTATTATCGCTGTCACCATTAACAACAGTAACAGTATTAACACCAGTACCTACATTAATCGTATTAGTACCTTTTCCGAGAATAATGACTGTATCATCACCTTCAAGAGTAGTAACAGTATTTTTACTAGTACCATCAAGACCATTAATAGTAACTGAATTGTTACCACCTTTAGCATCGATAGTAATTTCACCTTTACTGGTAACACTGATTACATCTTTATTGACACCACCAGTAATGCTGTTGATACCATTTCCAGTTATGGTTACAGTATTTTGCTTATTTGTACCAGCATCGCCAACGCTTACGGTATTATCACCATTACCAGTAATTTCAACGGTATCGGCACCCCCTAGGGTAGTAATAGTATTTTTACTATCACCATTAACAATGACGGTATTTATACCAGCACCAGCAGTAATGATATTTTCACCTTTTCCTTTTATGTTGATAATGTCATTTCCGTCAAGGGTAGTAACAGTCTTTTTACTAGTGCCATCAAGACCATCGATAGTAATTTCATTATTACCACCTTTAGCATCGATAGTAATTTCACCTTTACCGGTAACACTGATCACATCTTTATCGACACCGCCAGTAATGCTGTTGATACC
>NZ_VRZC01000309.1 GCF_016743215.1 Geminocystis sp. GBBB08 | reverse complement strand
TGAAATGAGTGAGAAAATAGCTGTTTGTTTTGACTGCCTAAACCTCACTAAAAGCATTAAGGTTAACTATGTATCTCTTGATTAAACTTTGATAAAGTTATCCCCTCTCACGTCTTTTCGAGATAACTAACAATATCTATTAATATCAGATATTATCGTATATATCAGATAATTTTATTTTTAGGAGTTAGGAGTAGGCGGAAACATAGGGTTCGTGTCATGAGGGGCAGTGAGAAGCTCAAAGCTATACTTAGCAATAGTTTTAGTCTTTTTCTTCCCTAACTGTTAATAGTCTTTATTTCCTCTCAAAAGATAAGTTATACAAATATACTATAAAAAAGCTATTTGACAAAAATTACTTAATATGAAGTTAGGTATTAATAGAGGAGTGCTGAGGGCGATATAATTTGAACTTGCCCATAAATGATGTTTAGTTGGACTCTATTCAGGGACGAAAAATTAACTTCTCATACTACCTATTTTAAATGACTTCCCCATAAATGGTTATTTTTGGTGAAGTTAGATTAAAATAAATTATCAATAAAGGCAAAAAACTAATTGATTTGTACTGATTTTTGAAGACTGCCCCTCATGACACGAACCCTATGTTTCCGCCTAGAGGTATGATCGACTTTTTGAATTAGCCATTGGGCATTTTATTGATTAGTAGAGTTAGTGGATTAAAGGATGAAATGGGTATAGTCAATAGTCAATTAAGTCTAGTGAGTCCACTATAGTCTAGTGTAAGTCCTAAAACTATTATAAATCAAATAACTAAGTCAGGTATAGTAGGAAATTAAGGTCAAGTGACTAGACTCAACCTCATAAAAAATATAAAAG
>NZ_VRZC01000308.1 GCF_016743215.1 Geminocystis sp. GBBB08 | reverse complement strand
ATATTACTGTTGTGTTAGTATCTGTAGAATAAGTTTCAAACCTTGATACTGATGAAAGTCAGAAGGTAAATTTATCTATTTTTACAATAACTTCGCATAGAGCATCGGAGGCTTTAGTCCTGGGATGTATTGCGACACCCTTGAGGGTGCAGTGAATATTTTTTTTAAAATTAGTTGTCATTTTTAATTTTATCATGTTAAGATTATTACGTTAGCATAAACAAAGTAAAAATGTTTATTTTAGAGTTTAAAGCAATCGGCAAAACAACTCAATACCAAGCTATCGATGAAGCGATTAGAACAGTGAAGTTTATTCGCAATAAATCTCTTCGCTTTTGGATGGACAATAAAGGGGTAGGACAAAAAGGTTTATATTCCTACTCTACCTTGTTGCGTAAAGAGTTTCCTTTTGTTGCCGATTTAAACTCAAGTGCTTGTCAGGCTTCTGTAGAACCAACTTGGTCTGCTATTTCTCGTTTCTACGATAATTGTAAAAAGCCCAATCTCAAAAAAAAAGGCTATCCAAAATACAAAAAAAATCAGAGAAGCGTAGAATATAAGACTAGCGGTTGGAAATTGTCTGATGATAGAAAATCTATCACTTTCACTGACAAAAAGGAAATAGGTAAATTAAAACTTAAAGGGAGTAGAGATTTAAACTATTTTCAAATTGATCAGATTAAAAGAGTGAGGATTGTTAAACGTGCTGACGGTTATTATGTGCAGTTCAACATCAAAGAGGATGTGAGAGCAATAAAACTAAAAGAATACGAACCTTCCTTACATTGTGTCGGTATTGACGTTGGTTTAAAATATTTTTATGCTGATAGTGACGGAAATGTGGTTGACATCCCACAACATTATCGTAAAGCTGAA
>NZ_VRZC01000307.1 GCF_016743215.1 Geminocystis sp. GBBB08 | reverse complement strand
TTATAGAACCCATTTGGTATCTATTACAATAATAGAAGAAAATGGGAAGAACTTTTATCATGGTTTACTCTAGTAGTCTCACAGATGAAGAATGGGATTTAATTAAGACGCTTTTGCCACAAAAAAAACTAACCCGTCCCCTTAAGTGGTCTAAAAGACAAATTTTAGATGGTATTTTTTATCAACTAAAAAATGGTTGTAATTGGTGTGATTTGCCTAGGGATTTACCTCCTTACTCCACGGTATATTGGCATTACAAACACTGGAAAAAAGATGGTGTAATTGACATAATCATGTCTCAATTACATCAGCAACTTAGAGAAAAGGTAAAAAAAAACCTTGGTGGACTAAATTAATGATCATCGATTCTCAAGTCGTCAAAAATACTTGTAATGCTAGTGTTGAAAGTAAAGGATTTTGTCACTATAAACTCACTAACGGTATAAAAAGACATTTAGCGGTGGATACTCTGGGCTTTCCCTTTTTTGCTCATTGTACAAAAGGAAATATTTCTGATGACAAAGGATTGATTGAAATGTTAACAATTAATATTGATTATTTTCGGCTCAAACCGATGAATGTTCATAAAATAACAATTCTAGTAGATTCTGGTTATCATCCTGATTTCATCATGTCGGAGTTAAAGAAAGTTTATCCACAAATTGGGAAAAAAATCAGAATAGAAAAATCACCAAAAATAACTCCAGAGCAAAAAAAAGCCGAAGGGAAAAATGGTTTTGTAGTAGTAAAAGCAAGATGGGTAATTGAAAGATCAAATGCTTGGATGGAAAGATGTAAGAATTTGGTCAAAAATTTTGAAAGAACATTATTTAATTCCACACAAAAGATGAAATTATGTTTTATCCGACTAATGTTGAAAAGACTAGCAGTTTCCTAAGATACCAAATGGGTTCTATA
>NZ_VRZC01000306.1 GCF_016743215.1 Geminocystis sp. GBBB08 | reverse complement strand
GATAAAGGACAATCACCAGATGACTTCACTGATTATTCATGTCTTCAGTTTGACTTAAATCGTATGATGTCGGAATTAACTCAACAACAACAAGATGTTATTAGATTACGTTATGGTTTGGATGATGGTAAACCTTTAACTTTGTCAAAAATTGGTGAGATTCTGAAAATTTCCCGTGAAAGAGTTAGACAAATTGAGAGGGAAGCCTTGACTAAATTACGTGAAAACAAACATTTAATTATGGACTATCTCTATAATGACTATATCGTAAATCAAGAATGTTTTAATATCTTTTTGGGAAGAAAATCACAAGTTTATATTTCTCACTCATATATTTATTATGTATATCACATAAATAGTAATCACACAATAAAAATTGATATTTCTCAAAACCAAGAAATTATAAATAGATGTATTAACTACATAAAAAAACTAAAAGAATTAATTAAGGAAAAAAATATTTCTCTATCTACTACTTAAAATATTACTTATATTTATAAAACTTTTTTATTTTGTAATTAATTATGATTATACCTGATTATATAGATAATCAACATTGCTCTCTTGAATCTGTTTTGGCTACTATCATTGAAGATAATAATCAATTAACCCTTGATATAGTTACAGGCTTTTTCCGCATTGAAGCATGGTTAAGATTAGAGTCTCCCATGAATAAACTTAATTCCCTCCGTCTTCTCATCGGTAGGGATCCAGCCATTCGCCCAGCAGAAAGCGATCGAATAGACTTACTAAGATATTATAGAAAAACTTTACAAAAACAATTAGAAGAAAATCCTTTTAATGTCAATTATAAACAACAAATCGATCGACTAATTGAGTATTTACAACAAGATAAAATAGAGGTAAGATTGTTCGGTGCATTAGGAGATAAAAACCAGTTTCTTCATGCAAAAGCCTATATTTTTGATGAATATAGTATCGTTGGTTCATCTAACTTTACTCC
>NZ_VRZC01000305.1 GCF_016743215.1 Geminocystis sp. GBBB08 | reverse complement strand
TAGCAAAGGAGATTTAGTAATTATGTCACCCACCGGAGGTGAAACTGGGAATAGAAATATTGATCTAGCCTATCAATTACAAGCGTGGAATCGTCGCTATAAAAAAGGAATTGCTTTTGATTCATCTACAGGTTTTAAGTTACCTTCAGGTAGTACTCGATCGCCTGATGCTTCATGGATACCCCTTGAAAAATGGGATAATTTAACCAATCAAGAAAAACAAAAATTTTTACCTTTATCTCCAGATTTTATAATCGAATTATTATCTCCCACTGATAACTTAATTGAGACTCAAAAGAAGATGTTAGAATATCTTGAAAATGGCACTAAATTAGGTTGGTTAATTAACAGAAAAACTGAACAAGTAGAAATTTATCGACTTAATCAAGAAGTAGAAATTTTAGACAATCCTAGTAATATATCAGGGGAAAATATCTTAGTTGATTTTGTGTTAGAAATGGAATTTATTTGGTAGGAGAAAATTATGACAAATTTAACCATTGATTTATCATCAGTAGATTTAACAGAGGAGCAATTTTTTAAATTATGTATCAATAATCGTGATTTTAGATTTGAAAGAAATAGCAAAGGAGATTTAGTAATTATGTCACCAACAGGCGGTGAAACTGGAAATAGAAATGCCGGAATTGTTGGGCAATTATGGGTATGGAATAATGGGAAAAAATTAGGTAAAGTGTTTGATTCATCTACAGGTTTTAAATTACCATTAGGAGGAGTGCGATCGCCCGATGCTTCATGGATACCCCTTGAAAAATGGGATAATTTAACCAGTCAAGAAAAACAAAAATTTTTACCTTTATCTCCAGATTTTGTCATTGAATTATTATCTCCCACTGATAACTTAATTGAGACTCAAAAAAAGATGTTAGAATATCTCGAAAACGGTACAAAATTAGGTTGGTTAATTAACAGAAAAACTAGACAAGTAGAAATTTATCGGCTTAATCA
>NZ_VRZC01000304.1 GCF_016743215.1 Geminocystis sp. GBBB08 | reverse complement strand
GTTAAATATGCTACAGCTAATGGAACTGCGCTTTCAGGTTCTGATTATACAGCCATCGCCTTAACTACATTAACCTTTGCTCCAGGAGAAACCGTTAAAACCTTTAACATTCCCATTCTGGCAGCTACCTCACCGGTAAATGATGAAACTTTTAGAGTAACATTATCTTCACCTAGTAGTAATGCCACTATTAACAACGCCACTGCTACTATAACCATAAAAGAACCTCTCCTATCTTCTGTCACCAGAACTCTCACAGAAACTGATAATGCTAATTTATTATTAACAGGTTCTAGTGCCATTAATGCCATTGGTAATAGTAAAAACAATACATTAATCGGCAATGTGGATATTAATCAGCTAGACGGAGGTTTAGGTAATGATACTCTTGATGGTGGTGCGGGTAATGATACCTTAACGGGAAATCAAGGTAATGATCTATTATTGGGCAATATTGGTACTGACACTGTTAAAGAATCTAGCAATAATAATCTAATCCTAACAAATACTGAACTATTGCACTTTGGTGTCGGAAATGAGCCAATTAACGTCATTGAAACTGATACTTTAGATAGCATTGAAAAAGCAGAAATAACATGGGGTAACAACTATAATATCTTTGATGGCTCTGGTTTTACAGGTACTGTCCAATTAAATGGTTGTGATGGCAATGATTTACTTAGTGGTGGTATAAGTAACGATACCTTAAACGGGGGAGAAAGTAATGATACCTTAAAGGGAGGTAATGGTAATGATAGTCTAACAGGAGGTAATGGTACAGATACTTTGATAGAATCAGGGGATATTAACTTTATCCTAACCAATACACAGTTAACTGGTAATGGTACAGATACCTTAGTAACCATTGAACAAGCAAAATTAACTGGTGGCATAAGTAACAATACCCTTAATGCGACGACTTTTGCTGGTAATGTTACCCTTGATGGAGGAGAAGGGAATGATACTGTTATCGGT
>NZ_VRZC01000303.1 GCF_016743215.1 Geminocystis sp. GBBB08 | reverse complement strand
ATCATTACCCGTACCACCATTGAGGTTGTCGTTACCGTCACCACCGATGAGGACATTATCACTGCCATTACCGTTAATGGTGTTATTGCTCTCGTTCCCTGTCCCATTAATGGCTGTTCCTTGTAAGATTAGATTTTCGACATTAGCGATTAGGCTGTAATCAATAGTACTATAAACGGTGTCGGTTCCTTCTCCTAGTAGTTCGATGATTTGATCGTTTGCACTATCAACGTAGTAAATATCGTTGTCCGTACCCCCGATTAAGCTATCATTGCCTGTACCACCATTAAGGATGTCGTTACCATCGTCACCTATTAGAGTATCATTACCATTTGCGCCGTTGAGGTTGTCATTCCCTGTGAAGCCTTCAATCAAGTCGTTGCCCTTAGTACCATTGAGGATGTCGTTACCATTCGTTCCTTCCATAACGTCGGTGATGGTTAAGGTATAAGCTGCTGTTAAATCAGGAGTTGCGCCGATACTGGTGTCATCTACGTTAACGGTGACGTTGTAACTGGTTTTGGTTTCAAAATCGAGGCTGACTCCGGCTTTGAGATACAATTTATTATCATTAATTTCAAAGAAACTGGCATCGGCTCCTGTTAAGCTCAGGTTATTAGTTCCCAAAGCATCATCGGTAATGGCAATATCGGCTACTTTAATCAGAACAGATGTACTCGTATTTTCGGCTAGACTCGTGGTGGTATTTTGCAGGGTTACGGCGGTGGGGGCTTCGTTGACATCGGTAACGTTAACGGTGAAGCCTTCGGAGTAGATTAAAGCGCCGTCGGTGGTTTTTAGGGTAATGTTATAGCTTGGTTTTGCTTCAAAGTTCGGAGTTGTACCGATAAAATAAAGTTGGTTACTGTTGCGAATCTCGAAACTAGCCCCATCGGTTCCTTCGATACTTAACACGTTGTTGTTACCACTGGCATCGGCATCTGTAATGGTGATGTTACCAATCAGGACTCCCTCA
>NZ_VRZC01000302.1 GCF_016743215.1 Geminocystis sp. GBBB08 | reverse complement strand
GAATTAGGTAAAGCTATTCAAGTGCCAACTAAACGAGGAATTAAGATTAAGATAGTTTAGCTAAACTTATCAAAATCATGTAATTTTTATAAAAAATACTACTTCAGGCAATTTAAAGTCTGAGGTTTTTTTTAATCCTAAAATATTGATATAAAAGACTTTTACAGAACTCCTCAGACAATCCTCAGACAACATCAGGCAATCCTCAGACTTAGCAAAAGCATATACAGTAAGACTTTTAACTATGTTTACAAGCTAAGTCTGATGAGTCTGAGGATTTTAGACAGATAGTGAACCTTTTTATTCATCTTAGACTTTAGTATTAAACCACATTATACTTTAACTACATATTATTATTAGTTTTCTTTAACTGTGTAACAAATGATCAAGTAACAACTATCTAATAACTACTAAATCAGTAATTTTGAGTCAGTTTTGAGTCAGTTACAAGTTATTTATAGTTTTGTCCTTGTCCAAATGTTATAAATAAAGAGTTACAGGGTATGGGGGCGGAGAGACTTGAACTCAATATTTGTGTTTATAATCTTGATATATCTAAGGTTAGTTTTTTGAATCAACTGTTTGAAAAGCTAAAGAAATCAATGTATGAATCAATTTTGAGTCAGTTATGAGTATTTCTAACAACGAATATCAAGGATACAAGGATGTTTTAGAACATTATAGAAAGATAAAAACAGAAATCCCTATTGGTATCACTTTAACAAAAAGAGGAAATAAACTAAGTTTTCAGTTTAAAACTAAAAACAAAGAACGTAGTACATATAGCATAAACGAAAAGTTTACCATTTACGGATTAAATAAAGCATTAGAAAAAGCCTTATTGTTAGCAGAAAAACTTAAAAACTATGAGTCTGAAAATGAGTTTTGGGCTTGGTATGAGGAAAATATCAAAAAAGTTAATCAAAATGCCATTAATGATCTAATAGCTGTTAAAGATGCGATCGACAAGGTTAGAAAAGAATTTTTTATCACAAAAGATAAACGTGGTTTAGATAGGATAGAAG
>NZ_VRZC01000301.1 GCF_016743215.1 Geminocystis sp. GBBB08 | reverse complement strand
ACATCGGATAATTGAAGACTGCGATCGCATCCTCAAATCTAATTTTATGTTTTTTTTGATTCTTGATATTTTTCCCCTCATCCCATTCAAACTCACGATCTAAATTTTGCATAATTTTTAATGAAAAAAATAATAACTGTTCTGTATTAAACAGTTATTTCTATTTTGGGGGATTTTATAGTTAAAAAAGTATTCAATTTTAGCCATGATTGTTCTTTAAAAAGGCTTGATCTAAGATTAAAAACTTACTAATTGGCGTTAAGCTAGGGTTCTTGTAATCTAGTGCCAACTCAAAAACTAAAGTTCCGAATTTTTTATTGATTAAGTACTAATTATCAAAATTTGCCTAAACAGTCCAAATAATCTCATCAATTCTTGACAAATTGACAAGAAAGTTCCGACACTATCCAAAATCAGAACTTTTTAAGTTTTATAAGTAATATTTTTATTTACCATGAGTAACCGCTAAAACTATTACAGTAAAACAATTTTAGCGAGTTGGCACTAATTTGCAGCTTCCCTAGCTTTACGCCTAATTGCGATCGATCCACTCCACTGCGATCACAATTAAGTAAGTAGGCAAAATTAATTGTATGTTTACTTTATGAAATACAGAAGATAATAAGCAATAGGCAACAAGAATTGTATGTTATTTTAATTAATTTAAAAATTCACAATCTATTTTGCACGAGTACTTACCTGATTTTCATTACTTTATCGTGATTAACGAATGAAAGAACATCTCCTGCACTCACGCTACGTTCTGAAGACGAGTCGGTTTGGTAACAAACTGGCTTAGTTTAACGCCGACTTGTCAAAACAAAAAGGGCAAAAAATAAAAACTCTTAATTAAGCTAGGTTTATACAGACTTGTCGCTTAAACACCCTATAATCTACTTTTACTAAAAGAGCAGACTTATCCTTATTCTACTCCAACGAATAATCATTCTTGTTTTAATCTTTTTATCGACTAACTAAATTAGCTCGTCTTGTTTTTACTAATTGAGGAGTATATTTATTTTTCTCGTCT
>NZ_VRZC01000300.1 GCF_016743215.1 Geminocystis sp. GBBB08 | reverse complement strand
CCGTATGCGTCATAGTTTAACTATGTTTAACACTATTTACAATCAACAAAGTCAGGCTAGTAAAAGTAAAAGTATCAATTCTTTCTTACTTACGGCTGTCAATCTTTAAATGAAAACTCCTCCTAATTCACGGGGGGTGAAATTGCTCTGAGTTTGATGTTTAAAATATGAGAGATTGAGATATGGAGGGTATTGAGGTATTAGGGTATTGGGAAGAAAATAGTTAATTGATAACTGAAAAATTTTACTTACCCATTAACCCAAAATAGGAAGATGTCTAGCGAAGCATTCATGAAGGACAATTTGAGTCAGAAACTTTTATATGATAAAAGGTTCAGAAAACGAATTTTACGCTCACATCTAACTTAAAAATATTGCAGATTATGACTAGAATCTGCAAAAAACAGAAAAATTATTTTCTTACTCCCAAACATGAAAAACTGCAAAATTGTTCAGATTGCCCCTGATAACACTTCCGCTAGATCCACCCCTTTTAATGAGAACTAAGTTTCAGAGGCGATTTTCCACAATTTGATTAGTCCATGTTAACATTTCTTTACACAAATGTCCGATTTCGCACGTATCTCGGCTCTACCCCTCTATTGCACGAAGCCTATATTTCCGCCATAACTGGTTTTTAGAGTAATAGATTGTTATTAGCTTTGAGATGAATTTATAGCACTTTAAAGATAATTAATGATTTTTAACATCTTGTTATTAATCTTCTTAAATACTTGCTAACAAAAGGATTAGATGATTAATAACAAGATGTTATTAATGTTAAGAAACATAGCATTTTCTCTTAACATTACTGATAAGCTATAGCGTTCTAATTTAGAACGCTACATAGACACTCATGTCTTAAACTTCATAGTTATAAATGTCTGAGCAGTCTGTATAGACAGACTGTCATATCTACTCTCGGTAGATATTTATTATTAAATATTGAAGAAAATATTTAATAATAAATAGGATGCTAAAATAGGATATAAAAAAGAGATATAATGGTTTTATGTTTCATTCCTAAAAAAAAACCCATTACGTTTTATAATGGGGAGTACAAAAGTTAATAAAAAAAGGCTTTTTATTTTTAAAATGAGAGCCTTTTCTCATTTATTTTTTTTTTTTTTTTCGTTTCGTTTATGATACGATAGTGGTTAGAAA
>NZ_VRZC01000002.1 GCF_016743215.1 Geminocystis sp. GBBB08 | reverse complement strand
GTGTTTAAACCTTCCCTTGACTAAAAATGATCGAAGTATTGCTGAAAAAATAGCTAATCAATTTAATGATTTTCCCCAGAAAAAACCTAGAATTTTAGAAAATATATTAGCTGTTTGTGCCGTAAAACGTTACTTAGAATTTTTAGATATTGCTACGGATATTAAAAAAAGTTACAGTTTTAATTTGATTTATCAATTAATAGAAAATGTTGCGGATTTATATTTATCTGATATTGGACGTTTAGAATGTCGCCCAGTTAAAGCTGGTGAAGATTTTTGTTATATTCCTGCGGAAACTTGGTACGATCGAATCGGTTATGTTGCTGTTGAATTAAGCCCAGATTATTCTTCAGCTAAATTATTAGGATTTGTAGAAGAAGTGACAGTAGAAAAACTACCTCTTCAAAAATTAAATCCCTTCGATGATTTATTAGATACGATCGCTTATATTGAGTTGGTTAAACAACAAGAAGAACAATCTATTGTCAGTACAGTTGAAGTCCTTAAAAATGAGCCTAAAAATCTGGATTTACTTACACCTACTTTAACTATTGCTCAAAAAATAAAAGATTGGAAGAAAGAATCTTTGAAATCAGGCGGTTGGCTCACCTTTGAAGAAGTTTTTGGTAATTCTCAGTTAGACTATGCTTATGAAATTACAACTAAAAGTACTACTAATATTGAAGGAGTTTTAAAATTAATTGAAACGATCGAAACTACTGACAATGAAAAATATCGTCAAGAAGCAATTAGTTTACTCGGTGAATGGGGAAAAAATAGCCAAGAGGCGATCGCCATTTTAACTCAAATAATTCAAACTACAGAAAATGATAATACTCGTTGGGAGGCAGGTTCAAGTTTAGCGAAAATCGCTCCCGATCATCATTTTGTTGTTAGTAGAATTGTTAGTAAATCCGCTCAATTATTAAACATAGGATTAAATGCTGAAGGAGAATCTATAGCCTTATGTATTAGTTTATTACCCACAGAAGATGAAAAAAGCAGAATCCGAGTATGGCTTCAATTACGTACTCAATCTATGTCAGTTAAATTACCACCGAATCTAAAACTTTCAATCATATCTGAAACTAATGAAATAATCAAAGAAATTAGTAGTCGAGCTGATATTATCGGTTCGGGAATTGATGACTCCATTGAAATGCGATTTCTTTTTGTACCCGGTCAAAATTTTCAAGTACAAGTCACCTTAGAAGATAAAATTATCATTCAAAAGCCTATTAATATTTAGGGTTTGCTGAATTAATCAGAAGTTTTTTAAAATCAAAGGTTTAGGAATACTAGATTAGCAAAAAATAGCTGGATTTTGACAATTTTTATTCAAAAACTCAACATTTTTAGGTTAATTTTGTTCAAAGAGTTTCTAGTTATTCAAAAATAAAACTTGGTTAAATATCTTGATTTGTATGTATTTCTCCTAACTCCTGATTCCTACCTTCACCTGAATACTTTTTCAGCAGATCCTATTTAATAAACAAATCAACGTAGGAGGTGTAGATATGATCAATAGTTTACCTCCTATCAAATTAATTAAATCGTAATAATTAACATGGGAATTTTGGCAATTTTTACAATTAGTGCGGGGAACTTTGAAAAAGGATTTTATCTAACTTTAGAATGTAAAGAAATCAGCAACAATGAATCTAAAGTTGTTATTTCAAACATTAGTGGAAGTCTAGCTAAAAACCCAAGTATTGTAGATTTTTATAAAAAATGGTGGTTTTGTTATTATAGATTTGTTAAACCACTAGGAATTAAATCCACTGATTTTGAGTTTTATGATTCCCCTAAAAATGATCAAAATAATTCTTTAAATAACTCCACAATTGAAGTTTATGAAGTTTTACAAATCAGCCAAATAAATTATGATGAACTTCTTAAAAAATGTACAGAAACAGTAGAGAACCTTAAAGAAGAAATGATAACATGGCTAAATAACAGTATCAAAGACTTGACTCAAATTAGAGAAAAATTTGTTGAAATAAAAACAAAATATAAAGACGTTGAAATTAACCCAGTTATTAATATTTCAAAAGCAATAAATTCTAAAGATAGGAAAATTTTAGATAAATTACCGTGGCATGAATGGGATTTATTAAAATCGAATTCACCAAGAAAAGAAATAGCAATTAGTGATGATCAACGTGTTGTTAATGAAATAAATATAAGCATAAAAAAACATTCTAAACCAAGAATTATAACTATTTTTGGAGATTCAGGTGAAAATACAAGCAATGAATTAAAACTTCAAAAAAAAGAAAAAGATTCAATTTGCAAATTAGAAAAAATTTCAGAACTTGATTTCATTGAAAAACCTAGCCAAGAAGAATTAGTAAATAAGCTAAGAGATGAACAAGGTTGGGACATACTAATTTATTCTGGCCATGGTCAACCTAATAAATTAGGAATTAGAAATTTAGAAGGTACAACATTAGAAGAAATTGATAATTCTTTAAGATTTGTGGTAGAAAATGGCTTAAAAATTGTCATTCTTAATTGTTGTAATAGTTTAGAAATTGCTAATCAATTACTCAGTTATGGAGTGCATCTAGTTATTGCCATGAAAGAGGAAGTACCAGAAGAAGTAGCCTCTCAATTTTTAGATGAACTTTTAACACAATATGCTCATAATAAAAAATCTATCTATGAGTCAGTACAATTAGGAAGAGATAGTTTAGAAAAGTTTGAACATAAAGGTGGTAAATATCCAAGTGCAATGTTTTTTCCTGTCATTTGTCAAAATTTAGGAATTTTTCCTCCTTTATATTCAGATTTATTTCAAGTTGATGAAGAAGAAAGAAATGACGAACAAAACACATACAAAAAAATCTTAAACACTCTAAAAACTATAAATTTAAAGAAAATTTTAATCGCTAGTTTAATTTCTCTTTTGCCAGTATTAGGGATTAGAGGAGTAGGTTTACTAGAAAAACCAGAATTAAAAGTTTATAATCGGATGTTAAAACTTCGTCCAACAGAATTAACAAAAGAATCAGAGCAACGTGTTTTAGTGGTGACGGTAGATGAAGAAGATTTAGAATATATAAAGGAAAATTACCCTAAATTATCCCCAAGCCATGAAAACATTATTTCTGATGAAATGTTAGCTGAGGTTATACAAAAGTTAAAAGCTAATTATCCACAAGCTGTTATTGGTATAGATATTTTTAGGGATTCTAAAACTGGAAAACAACGACAAAAATTTATTGATCTGTTTAAAAAATAAGACAATTTATTTCTTATTTATCAAACTGCTGAATTTAGGGATCAAGATGGAACTGCACCACCTCCTGAACTAGAAAAAAAATCACTAAGTTTAGCAAGTTTATTAAAAGATATTGATTCAGAATCCATACCCATAATTCGTCGTCAGTTACTTTTTCAAGAAGGTGAAACAACGAAAAAATTTCCCTGTACTATTCAAAATAGTTCTAATTATTATCAATATACTTTAGGTTATCAATTATTCAAAACCTATTTAAAACAACAAGAAATAGAGATAAATGACTGTATTTTACCATTACAAATTAAAAATAAAGTTTTTAATCGTTTAGAACAAAATGTTGGAGGTTATCATAATTTAGATGCTGGGGGTTATCAAATTATGATCAATTATTTAGGACAAAATGATGATACTATTCAATCAAAATCAATTACTGATGTTTTAAATCATCCTGAATTCGCCCCTGAATATTCCCATAAAGTAATTTTAATTGGTTATGATTTTGATGTAGATTCTAATCTTAAAAAAGATGATGTTTTTCAGACTCCTTATGGCAAAATGCGAGGGGTTTTTATTCATGCACAAATGGTAAATCAACTTCTCAGTGCAGTATTGGACGATCGTCCTTTAATAATAGCTTCACCTCAATATTTGTCAATAATTTGGATTGCTGTTTGCGTAACATTAGGAAATATTTTTCTTTACTCTTTGAAACAAATTTTGAGGAATTCTTTTGTTACACTAATACCATTTTTTTGTTTTGTATTTGTACCAGTTTTTTCGGTTGGATTCCCTCTATTTTCTGGGTATGTTAGTTTAGTTGTTTTCAGTGTATGGATACCTATGGTTGCTCCAATAGTAGGTCTAGTAATTTCTAGTGGACTCTTTGTCGTTTACAATGTAATAGAAGAGGCAGGGCAAAATGAATAATAAGGGGTACATGGATAAGAAGGGCGTTTTTGCGTTGTTGCATGAATAGGTTGTTTAGATTTTCTTCCGATAAAATAAATACTTATTTACATGGCGACTGCCTAACATGAAATAACAGTATCGAATATCGCTACTCTTCAGAGAAACAAGATAAATTGACTGGATAAAAAAATAAAAGTTAGTTTTAAATAAACTTTTCTTAGTAATTTATAGGAAAGATTCTCAAAATTATGCACGAAAAAAAAATTATGGCTACCAATTCTCCAAGCACTACTTTACTGACTAACCGTTTTCAAGAAGCATTAGTATTTGCCAGTCAACTTCACAGCACACAAATTAGAAAAATGAGTGGTATTCCTTATATTAGTCATTTACTTAGTGTTACTGCTCTTGTTTTAGAAGATCATGGTACAGAAAATGAAGCCATCGCCGCTTTGCTCCATGATGCCATTGAAGATCAAGGAGGACAAGAAACAGGGCAACTGATTAGAGTTAAATTTGGCGATATAGTGGCTAATCTAGTAGAAGATTGTACCGAACCAAAAGAATGGAGACAACTTTCTTGGCGAGAACGCAAACAAAAATATATAGATAAATTTAGTAATAATTCATTGTCCGCGCGTAAAATTGCTCTGGCAGACAAATTACATAATGCTCGTTCTAACCGTTTAGAACTATTGCGATATGGTAACAAAGCATGGGATACCATGTCTAAAGGAAAAAAAGAAGGTACATTATGGTTTTATCAGTCAATTATTGAAGCCAGTAAAAAACATGATCCTAGCTTTCTTGTTAATGAACTTGAACAAGTTGTCAAAGAGTTAGAACACTTATAATCCTAAACCATTTAAAATAATAGCCATAATTCAGTTAAAAAAATAAAAAATAGTTTATCTGATTAATCTTTCGTAAGAAAAAAGACCCTTACTAATCTATCAATAATTTAATCTTTGCTAACAGCTTTTCGACTTTTTGCCATTTCTTCGGTTCAGTTTCCCATAATTTTGCTTTCTCAATATTTTTCATTAAATCTTTTACCGTTGTTGAAGGTGATTCTATAGGTTTTTCCTGTAACTGTTTAATTCTTTCTTTTATCTCCCTTACTGATAAATTAAGCTCGATCGATTCTTTCAATAACTTTATCCTTTGTTGTTCATCTTTTATTTTACTCAGGGCGATCGCCTTTGTATAAGCTATTTTTCCTTGTTTGAGGACGGATAAAATATCTGATGGTAATTTCAGTAAAGGTAATCTCGTTTCCACAAAAGACTTAGCCGTAATTCCTACCGTTTGAAAAACAGTCTCCACTATTTCTGAGTTAGGTGAAACGTTTCGCCTAAATTCTTCCCCTTCATTTCGCAAACGATAAAGTAAAGAAATAATCTCTGGTACATCTTGATTTAATCTTCCTGAAAGTAATTTTAATATAGCTTCCGTTTCTTCAATAGGATTAAGATTTTCCCTTTGCAAATTCTCTAAAATAGCGATTTCTAAGGCTTCATTATCAGTCAAATTAAGAATAATAACTGGCACTTCCGTTAATGATAAAAGTTGAGAAGCTCGATAACGTCTTCCTCCTGCCACCACTTCATATTTACCATCGACAACAGGACGCACTAATAACGGTTCTAAAATACCATGAACTTTGATACTCTGTGCTAATTGAGAGATACTTTCCGAATCAAAATATTGACGGGGTTGATATTCGGGTAATGTTAATAAATCAACCGCTATAATTTTAGCTGTTTGAGAAGGTTGTAAATCTTGATTATCCTTCCCAAATAAAGCATCGATACGATTATTCAAACTGGTTTTTAACGGTCTTTTTTTGGTAGCCATTAGATAATTAAGATAGTTGATGAGTTTAGTCGAAAAATTAGAAAAAGATAAATGTTTAACAGTTCAAATCATTAGGCGAAACGTTTCACCTAAGATAACCGATATTAACTAATTTCGCTCTAAAATATGTGATAATGACATGGTTCATTAAGGTAATATTCGTTATTTATTCACTTGTAATAACTGTTTAGCTATATCATTAAAAACTTTCACGGCGGGATGTTTAGGTTTATATAAAGCTAAAGGTAATCTTTCCTCAGTGGCATCAGGAAAAACAGTCGAGTCTGGAATAGGCAGAAATACAGTGCTTAATTTACTTAATTCTTCTTTCATTTGCTCATAAGTACGAAGATGTTGAGAACGTCTTTTATCGAATTTCATCGGCACAAAACCAGCAAAGGCTAACTCAGGATTAACATGACGACGAATACGAGCCACAGTATCCAATAATAACCCAGTTCCGAAATAACTTTTAAATTCTGTTTCGATGGGTACTAATAAATGAGTCGCCGCCGTTAAAGCTAAAATTGATAAAATACCCAAACTAGGGGGGCAATCAATCAGAATAAAATCATAATTAGGTAGTAAAGGAGAAAGGACTTGTTTTAAACGTTGCTCTCGATTTAAAGCCGATACTAATTCCATTTCTGCCAGACTGAGATTGATGTTAGTAGGAGCTAAATCTAAACCATGTATATTCTTTTTTATGTCTAGGCGAAACGTTTCGACTAAAGCATCATATACCGTAAATTCTAGTTCGTGGGGTTCAATACCCATAAAAGTAGTAAGAGAGGCTTGAGGATCTAAATCTAATAACAGCACTTTCTTTTTTTTCTTGGCAAGGGAATATCCTAGATTCATGGTGAGAGTTGATTTACCCACACCTCCTGATTGATTAAATAAAGCAATAATTTTACTCATGATTTCAAGTTAAAAGTTAAAGATGAAGTTAAAAAATATCCAAATTACAATGATTGTGGTCGGCAGTATTTTAGTTGCGTTGCCATTTGTTAGCAGAATAAAAGAACAATACGATTATCGTAAACAAATAACCAAGATAAAAGAATATGTAATCAAAATTAGCGAAAGTAAAGAATCTTGTTCGATCGAATTTAAAGAAAATATAGTAAGTTCATGTACTGAATCATTAAAATTAAGTGACCATATTATGATGGAAGAATTGAGATTAGATTATGAGAAGGGGATATTTGAAGGAGAAGAAATACTGTTAGTTAGTTCTACAAAATACCCCAAGCAATACTGTATTGGATTTAGTGGTTCATTGATTGCTACTGGTTATTATGATGGTCAATGTAATAATTTTCAAAATCCGTAATCAATATCATCGATGGACAAAACATTGTTTTCTATCATTATTTCAGACTCAAAAGTATCATTATTATTAATGTAAGGTACAAGATAGAGATTAGCTTTACTACGGGTAAAAGCAACATAGGTAAGATTATCTTCTTGTTGACTTTCTTTAATCGTTAATTCTCGGTTACTAGGAGAATAAGGTAAAAGATTATCACCTAAGATTACTACATGGTCAGCTTCTGTTCCTTTCGCTCGATGGATACTACCGAATTTGATCACCCCATCAGGAATTATAACCGAGTTTAAGAGATTGTTTAATTCCTCAGAAGTTTTTGGTTGAATATACTGCCAAATTGAGACTAAACATTTACAGTAATCAGCTTTACTACTATCCATTTGTTCTGAATAATATTCTGCATAACGTTGATATTGACTCCATTTAATCTTCATTTGTTATCATTAGGATTGCGTTGAATGAGTAGATAGCGAGTCAAGGGAAACGCTAATTTAGCCTTGATTTCTGCTATCTTCTCCTTTTAATTATATCATTTACTTTATTATTTGTAGTGATTAATTACCACTAATTTTTAAGATAATAATATTTTTATTTGTCGATGTATTTCTTCGTTAAAACCGATAATTAAACCATCAATTTTCATGTGGTTAACATTCCTAAAAGGTTCAAAATCAGTACCATCAAAATGAGTTGCTATAACATCCAATTCTTTGAGAATAAAAGCAAAACAAGCACTATCAATTAAATTACCCCGTTCAATGATAAACCCTGCTAAATTACCATTAATTAAGTCTAAAAAATCAGGGATATTTTTAGGAGGGTTATAATTAATTGCACTGCACCAACTTGTAAATTTAGGCTCTAATTTTGACTTTAATTCTGTTAAACCATAACTAACATAAACCAGATTAGAATTTAATTGACCTAGCTTTAAAGGTTGTGCCAACGATAAATCATCATCTATTTTTCCTTTGAATACTCCTTGCCCTCTTTGAGCATAAATGTAATGATTGCGTCTCGGTTGCAGTACTAAAACAGCTTCATATCGTTTATTTTTGATAACACTGAGGACGATTGACCAACAGGGCAACCCATCAAGATAAGCTCTTGTACCATCAATCGGGTCAAAGGTAATAAGATAATCTTCGGTTAATTCTATGCCTGTAAAGTATTTGGTATTGTAGGATCGATCATGTTCTTCTCCGAAGAAAGGTAAATGAGGAAATTTAGCCAATAATGTCAATTCAATAGCAGTTTGGATAGTTAAGTCCGCATCGGTTAACGCACTGCTATAAAAATTGTCAGCTTCCTTTGACGGTTGGGCTTGTATGCGATTCTGAATATGAACAGCGTATTTTCCCGCTAGTCTCAGAGTCGGTAACAGAGTTTCGATAATATCAATCATTAAAATTCCTCCTGTTTGTACTCTATAACCTGTAATAGTGGTACTTTGACGAATTTACTCATGCCCGACTGTCTGCCGATTAAATACCCGTCTTGTTCTCTCAAATCCACTAAAATCCCTCTTTTACTATACTGTTTCGGTACGATCGCATAGAGTCCGTGATATTTAGAGGCAGAGGATTTTACTTCTGAGTTCTGATTTCTGACTTCTGAGTTCGAGAGAATGTCAGATGGATCATAAGGTTCACTGTCTGAGGTAGAACAGACGATGGAGTCAAAATTATTACTTTTAACTTTTTTAACTTGATTCTTGTCAACATTGTCAACATTTACTAAGTGAGATTTCTGAATCTCAGAATTAGCAATAGTTTTAGACTGATTTTGATTGTCAACAAATGCGTCAACAACCGTGTCAACATTGTCAACATTATTTCGACTTCGGGAACTACAAGTATTTTGAGTTGTTTCTTCACTTTTAACTTTTAGCTTTTCACGGATTACTTGATTATCTGGCGGTGAATAGGCATAACTATAATTTTGAGTATTCACCGTAGTGTCAACATTCTGGTCAACATCATTACTTTTAACTTTTACCTTTTCACTTTTTACTTGATTAAAGCACCATTCCACTGCTTTACCCACGCCCCGAATTACCCCAAATCCTAAATCAATCATGTTTTGGAAATGATGCCTAATGTCCACCGTGCTTAATTTTCTGAAAAAACGATCGCCCTGTTTCAGTTCTCTTGCTGTTAACCATCCTTTACGCTGTGATAAGTTGATGATACGAGAATAAATAGGACTAATATTTTTTTCATCACTTCCTTCATGACGCAGATAAATAGCTTTAATTTCAGCAATATAACGTTTTGCTAACTCTACTCCCATAGCCATAAACTCAGGGGCAATATAAGTCGTTCTATTATCATCATCATCATCAGAAGTTTGATAGAAAGCCTTATGTAAACTTTGTAATAATAAAGCAATTTCTCCGGCTACTCGTTTAAATTTGGAGTAAATTGCCCTCATTGCCTGATTAGAGTCAGTTATTTTCTTTTCTTCCATCTCATTGAAGAAATCCTGATAAATAGCAGTTCCCACTGGGCATAAATGGTATTGATAGGTGGGTAAACGCTCTAAATTCTCGTATAAACTACATAGCATGGGGTAAATGTCGATATTCAATTCATCGTCAGGGAATTTACACTTTTTCACGGGTAAATAGCTGTAAACAAATCTCGCCCAATAACCACTCTCATCCTGACAGCTTCCCATTTGTTGTCTTAGTATGTCTGGGGTAATCGCTCCTAATATCGAATAAGTAGATCGACTATTATTAAATCTATCACCACTTTTGCGATTGACCTTCCAACCAGTGCCGTCACGACCTGAGAGGATTTTTTCTTGGTCAGCTCCTTTACCGCCACGATAAGCATTATTCTGTTTAATTAATCCTGATAACTCATCGAAAAGCATGAGAAAACCTTTATTGGGTTGGTCATTGATGATTTGAGCTACACATTCAGAAGTACAATCGGTAACGTAATATTCAATGGCTTTGGGTTTAGGTGGTTTAGTTTCAATCGACTTATTAGCTTTGATAGTTTCATATTCTGTTAATTGGTGCTGATAGACATTTTCTGCTTTGCCTTGCATATATTGGGTGAGAGGGTCTGTAAAAATGCTCATAGTAGGGGATTTAGCACTACCACTTTCACCTACTATTGCCGAGTAGAAAATAGGACGGGCATAAAATTTACTACTTTTAATGAGGATTAATTTAGTGTTGGGGTTAACTAAAGAACCGACAACGGGTAATAAAGCTGTGAGTTGGGAGAGACTATTAGAACCGAGAATTTCTGCCATGTGGTTTAAAGGTTTGACCATTTCTACGGGGAGATAATCAGCTAAGTCGAGATGAGTTGACTCCAGTGTTAATAATTGTGTAATTTCCTGTTGACGTATGGGATTTTCATATTCTCGGTCAACTTCTTTGACTAATTCATTGTACAGTTTCTCAATCTGGTTTACCGAGCGTCCTGTGGACTTTGATAGTTGGAAGAAAAGAGTGGTGATAGTTGACTTTTTCGGAGCTATGTTAATGATTTCGTGTAATTTGGCGATTAACTCTTTTTCATTGATTTGTTGACTTTGTTGACGATTGTTGACGGGATTGTTGACAGATTTGTTGACATCGGAATTGCTTACCCCTACTGAGTTTGATAATAATTTGTTGACATTGTTGTCATTGTTGACAGATAAAGATTGATTTAATAAATCTGTATTTAGTTCTGAGTTCTGACTTTTAACTTTTACCTTTTCACTTTTTCCTTGAATCGACTGGTAAATAGTTCGGATAATTTCAGATCGATCGAGTCGATAACTGTGACTGAGTTCGTCTATCCAGTCTGCAATATCCAAACCATCGGAAAGGGGTAAAGGAAGATTCCAGAGAGGGGATTGAGGGAAGGCATAAAGCCATTGGGCATTAGGGAAATCTTGATAAATTCTCTCCATGTGTTCTAGCCCCGGTTTATCCCTGTCTGGACAAAGAACAATGTTGACAGCTTCACTTTTAACTTGAATTAAATCTTGAGTATTAGAAGAACGCCATTTTTTACTACCGCCGATATTATTAGTGGCTGGAATACCTAACTCCCATAATTTATCTGCACAACTTTCTCCTTCCACAATGAAGATAGTTTTATTTTGTTTAATGGCTTCTTGAATTTCGTGGTAACGGTAGATGGGGATATGTTGACGTTTTTCTTCTTTGAGTTGATTAAATAATTCCCATTCACTTTCAGTACATTTGCCCTTATCGTAATCTTTTTGAGATAATTTCACCCAATATTGTTCGGTTCGGAATTTGGCTAAGTCGGGATGTTCTAACCAGTATTCCTGCCAAATAATTTTTTGAGGATCGATTCTTACTAGTCTAACTGATTTATTACCAGTGAGATCGAGATATTCCCATGTCCAAGTCTTCGATTGTCGAGGTTGTTTTTCGGGTAAATCTTGGATAGGGGCGTAATAGGAATGACCATCTCGGTCTGTTTTACCTGTTTGATACCAACCATCGGCAGGAGGATTGTCACGATTACAGACGGAAAGATTGCCGATGGAATAACACCAGTCTGGTTTACCGCAGTGGGGGCAAGGATTTTGTTTTGTTACTACTCTTAATTGCTTATTCATGATATGATAAATAGATGATAAATTAAATGATTTGCTGATTTGGTAAATGATTTGATTTGCTAAATAGACAAATTGTTGATCTGACAATTTAATGTTTAATAATTAGGACATTGATATAGTCTTAATTACTGTGTGATTTGAATTACCTAAATTTGAATTGCGTTCTATCAATCAATTGATAAGTAGTTACGGGAATAACTATTTATCAATTATATTTTATTTTGACTTCGTGACGAGTTTTTGTTTTTGCGGATAAACAAGAGAATTTCGGAAACAGATTTATCCGTACTAATCATGTGTCCAACGGAATGGATTAGATAAGATGGTACTCGAATAGAATGCTTTGTCCATAAATCAGTAATCGGGTCTTTATCTGCCCATTGATAAAACCATGTAAACCAGTGAGGATAATCTTCAGGACGTTCTGATTTTCGTGCGAGTCTTTCCTGTAAATCAACTCCCATTACGGCAGGATAAACTTTTCCATTCTTAAATTCGATGGTAGGTGCAAGGTGTCCACTGGGGGGAATTTTCTGTTGACCCCGTTGTCTTTTATTTAGTTTTATATCTTTTATTTCTTCAGTGAAAAGTTTGTACCGCACTGCTTTATCCTCCTCAGAATTTTATTTTATTTAAATATTGATTTTTAACCCTAGAAATTTACTATTTATTGTAAAGTTGACAATTTTATGTCATTATTGAGTTAATAGGACTATAAGTGAAACTATTAATTGTATCAATAAATGATATTATACATCTCTAGGGTAACTAAAATATAAATTTATGTTAAATAATTTCTTTAGAGAAACAATGGATTCTTTTGGAATTAAGGGAAGAGATTTAGCACAGTTGGCAGGGTGCAGTTATAACAATATTTCCGAGATTCGTCATGGCAAATCGTTTCCCCCAATCAATAGGTTTTGGGAACTTGTTGAAATGTGTGAACAATTAGCTCCTGGTTTTAAAGATGCTTTGGCGACGAGAATTTCTAATGCTGGTACAGATAGAACGACACAAATAAACTCTAATAAAAGTCGTAACAGTTTCGTTTTTCAAGTCCATGGTAATGCCAATGATTTTTACAAAGAATTAAGAAATATATCTCCTGAAGTTTTTGATGAGTTGCTTCAAGCTATAGTACTTAAAGTAGCTGATAGATCTAATGAGAAAAAACATAATTCACAAAATAGTAATAATTCTTATAATTCTCGCAATCAAGAAAATATGAGAGAAACTTTTGTAACTAATTAAATTAATGCAAAAAAATTTGTTCGTTTTCATAATTTTCTAAGTAAGTAAGTAAAATTAATTGTATGTTTACGTTTTGTTAGGCACTCATGCACTCATGTAACACTTTGACTACGCTCATGACTCACTTGTGCAAGTAGGCAACAGGGTTTGAAAAAATTTTATTTAATTTCAAAGTCCACAATCTATTTTGCATTAGTACTTAGTCACGTTATAGAACAAATAAGCTCTTAATGTATCTAAATTGTATGATTGAGGTAGCCTCTAGTGCGAATCGGTAAACGTTTTAGTCATTTTTTAGAATTAGGAAAAAATGTAAGTTAAATGTGTCGAGTGCTTATTTTAATAAAACTTATCAATTAAATGAATGTTTGATAATATTTGCAAGTTTTTAGCAGAAAATTTCCGAGATGATTTGGTGACATGGTTGTTAGGTAATCCCGTTAAGTTAACAGAATTAAAACCAACTGAGTTATCTAGTGAACCAATTAGGGCGGATTCATTGATTTTATTACAGTCTGAGGATTTGGTTTTACATACAGAATTTCAGACGGATGCAGACGAAACTATGCCTTTTCGGATGTTAGATTATCGAGTGAGGGTTTATCGTCGTTATCCCAAAAAAGAAATGCGTCAAGTAGTGATTTATTTACGCCCTACTAACTCGGATTTAGTGCAACAAAATAGTTTTCGTTTGAGTAATACTTACCATGAATTTGAGGTAATTCGTCTTTGGGAAACTCCCACAGAACCATTTTTACAGCATCATGGATTATTACCTTTTGCTGTGCTAAGTCAAACAAATGAACCTAAAATGGTATTAGGTAGAGTCGCTCAAGCAATTGATGAAATTAACGATAGAAATATTAAAAGTAATCTAACGGCGGCGAGTGCGATTTTAGCTAACTTAGTTATTTCAGAAGAAATTATCAAAGGTATTTTAAGGAGCGACCGGGATGCAAGAATCAGCTATCTATCAAGAAATTTATCATTCTGGGGAATTAAAAGGTCAGTTAAAAGGCGAATTAAAAGGCAAATTAAAAGGTAAACAAGAAGAAAAGGAAAGAGTAGCTTTAAGTTTGCTTCGTCAAGGAATTGGTATTGAGATAATTGCCAGTGCAACCGAATTACCCTTAGAAACTATTGAAATTTTACAAAAAATAGTTAACCAAAATAACAATTAATACAGGGATATTATGCAAAAATCAGTTATTTATATACAAATTGTATTATGAATTATGAACACCAGTTAAAAGTCAGCACTCTTTTGAGTTGGGTATTGCCCTATCCGTCAGGTTATTTATTCCCTTTTACTTGCGTTTGGGACGGCGTTCGCTTTCTTTATAATAATTTTTCGGAAGAAAAAAAATGGATAACAATTTTTGGCGTTGGTCAATTAAAGTATGATTTTGAATCAGTAGTAGGGAGCGATCGACGGGGTGATAAGATGAAAAACAATGTTTTAAAAAGAGTAAAAATTAGTGGATTTAAGTCTATTCGTTGTCTTGATTTAGAGCTTAATAGTTTAAATATATTAATCGGAGCAAATGGTTCTGGAAAATCTAATTTTATTAAGGCTTTTAAATTTCTTAATCAAATTATTAACCAGAATTTAGAATTTTTTGTAGCTAAATCTGGGGGAGCAAATACCCTTTTATATTTTGGACAAAAAACTACTCAACAAATAAAATTTTCTTGGGAATTTGGTTCTAATACTTATAAAGCTATCTTGGAAGTTAGTGCTGATGGTAAATTGATTTTTGCTGAGGAAGAAATTTCTTTTCACAATTCCTTATATTATACAAGTCCCTACTACGAATCATTAGGAAAAGGACATTTTGAAACTAAGTTATCAGAAGCTAGAGAGAATCAAAATAATAAAATTGCTGACTATGTAATTAAGGCTATAAAAAGTTGGAAAATTTATCATTTTCACGATACCAGTGATACAGCTTTAATTAAACAAAATGTTGATATTGATGATAATGATTATTTAAAACAAGATGCGTCCAATTTAGCTCCTTATTTATATTTATTGAAAGAAACTGAATCAAATTATTATCAAAATATAGTCGATACCATTCGTTTAGTTGCTCCTTTTTTTGATGATTTTGATTTACAACCCAATCGATTAAATAAAACTAAAATTAAGTTAGAGTGGAAGGAAAAAGGCTCAGATAATTATTTTGATGCCAATGCTCTTTCCGATGGTACACTTCGTTTTATTAGTCTAGTTACGTTATTATTACAACCTCCTGATAAACTACCGCAAATTATTCTATTGGATGAGCCAGAATTAGGTTTACATCCTTATGCCATAGTTGTTTTAGCTAATTTACTTAAGCAAGTCATCGCACATACTCAGGTAATTATCTCCACTCAATCTGTAACTCTTGTTAATCAGTTTGAATTAGAAGATATTATTGTGGTGGAGAAAAGAGACGGAGAATCGATTTTTCAAAGATTATTATCTGATGAGCTTGAATCTTGGCTCGATGATTATGGTTTAGGAGATTTATGGGAGAAAAACTTGTTAGGGGGAAGACCTAGTTAATGAGAAAAGTTCATATTTTAGTAGAAGGACAAACTGAAGAAACTTTTATTAAATCTCTAATACAACCTCATCTTTATTCATTTAATATTTTTTTAAATCCAGTAATTATTACCACCAAGAAAACTAAATCAGGAAAAAAGTTTAAAGGTGGAATTATTAGTTATCAAAAAGTTAAAAATGAACTGGAAAAATTGCTCAAGGATAGCAGTGCAATTGCTATAACAACAATGATAGATTATTATGGTTTACCCGATGATTTCCCCGGTTATAGTTCAGTTTATAATGGTAATTGTTATGAGATAATTGCTTATTTAACAGAAAAGTTTAGAGAAGATCTAAATCATCCTCGTTTTCTTCCTTTCATAACACTTCATGAATTTGAGGCTTTTCTTTTTGTTTCACCATTTGAAATTGATCAAAGATTTCCAGATATTTCAATAATTAATGAACTAGCAAAAATTTCCAATAATTTTACTTCCCCTGAAGAAATTAATGATGGTCAAAATACTCATCCATCTGCCCGAATAAAATTGTTAATTAACAGATATAAAAAAGTTGTAGATGGAGTCGTTATTGCTCAGAAAATTGGGTTAGAAAAAATTAGAGCTAAGTGTAATCATTTTAATCAATGGCTTGAACAATTAGAGCAATTATAATAATTATATTTTTTATATTTCAATAGTATTTTAAAAAGTGATTGCTTTTGGCACAGCTACGTTGCACTTGGATTATGCAAGAGTCAGCTATCTATCAAGAAATTTTACAAAAAATATAGCATCCACGCAGAAGGAAAATACTTAATATGTAAGGGTTTCAGAATTTATCAATGTCCTAACCATATTGTTTGTTGCTATAGTTAATCAAAATAATAATTAATAGAACAATTAATCATTTTGGTATTCGTAAGAAAAAAGATATAGTCATTTCAAATAAAAATAAAACAATAGTTATCTTTTTACTCTTTCCCTAACCTAATCAGCTAGAGGATTAGAGGTTAGCACACTGTAACAAAGTTAATTGAAATGACTATACTGAATTAAAAACCTAAATTTTTGACAGCTTTCCTTTTAATATCATCTCCCCGTCGATCGTATTGACTCGTAGTGACAGGAGAAGCATGACCAGCCAATTTTTGTACCGTGACAATATCCACTCCTGCCGATAATAAATCACCACAAAAAGTTCGTCTTAAATCGTGAGGACTACAAGATTCAATATTAGCGAGTTTAGCCCGTTTTTGAAGCATACGCCAGATAGCATCAGAGTGCATTGTACCGATTTTGATATGTCCCCCTCGACGCACCCGACAAAATAAAGCGCCCTCTGAGTAACCTCGTAACTCTAACCATTGTTCAATAAAAGATAAAGCCTCATCAGGTAAATAAACTTTACGACTTTTCTTTCCCTTAGCTTGACGGACAAACAACTCCGACTCCTTCAAATTAAAATCTCGTAACTCCAAATTAACTAACTCGTTACGGCGTAAACCACCACCTCGTAAAACTCCAATAATAGCCTTATCTCTCACATTTCTAGGATCATCTCCTGAGCAAGTAGCAATGATAGCTTGAATTTCCTCTCGACTCAAAGCCCTTCCCTGGGGTTCACTTTTACCCGAAACATTGGGCAAAGCCGTGACTTTGTTATAAACATCCAACTCAATCAAATCTAATTTATAAGCCTCCAATAACACCCTGCGCAAAGCTGATAACATCAGATTAACGGTCATCGGACTATACTCTTTAATTAAAGCAGAACGCAACGCCGCAGTATGATGATAACGTAATTTGCTCCAATCGAGAGTCATACAATCACATTGTCCATTACTTAAAAGCAAAGCCATTTTATCTAAAGAATATTTCATAGTGCGATGGGAATTATCCTCTAATCCAGATAAATAGACGGCGGCGGGATGACAAGTTAGAGGGATAGGATTCGTAAGATGAAGGGAATCGGAAGTATTTTCTTTTAAATCCCTCATAATTTAAGTCGTGCGTAAATTGCTTATCACGTTTAATAATACCCTTTTTTCTTACGAAATAACTAATCTTTTTTCTTACGAAAAGTTAATCACTCCTCAGAAAGGGTAACTTCTTGAAAGTCAGTGTAGATAATTAACAGATCATCAACAGGTAAAAATATGTTAAGAATCAAAGAGGGTAGCCACGATATTTGTTGTCTGAGTGTGCGCGCAGCGTGCCGTTGGCATCGATTGCGTTCTAATCGTTAGATTAGGGGATTATCATCTTTCCTTGGGATTGGCGCCGCAGGAAAAACCGATAAAAAAAAGCTCTCAATTAAGAGAGCAATAAACATTAAATGACGGTAATTAAATCTAATAAATGTTCGACAGATAAACTACGGACTTTCATTTCATAACGGAATTTTCCTTGAACTCGTTGTTTACTTCTTTTATCTTCTCCATCACGAACGACTCCGCCCATTTCATTAATTAAATCTAAATATTTCTGTTTGACGGAATCAGTATTAAATCCAATATAAGTAATAAAACTTTTAAATCCAGAGTCATATTCAGGTTCTTCTTTCCAATGCCAAATATTAGTAAAAGTACCACAAATACTGATACGATTACTTAATTTAATTACTAAATAATTACCGTGTTCTGATGATTCGATAACTTGACCTTTTATTCCTGCAAAAGTAATTTGATTCATGATTTTTACCTACTAAAAACAACAAACTTCTTTAGCGATAGCAATTCATGAAGGGCAAAGGATAAGAAAAGGGCAAGGATAAAAAAAAGCCCTAAATTAATAGGACTATGATGAAATTATTTAACTAATTCAGTAGAAGATTCAGCCGTCATTTTGATGGATTGTTTATGATTTAATTCAAGTCTGTTATCGACACAATAACCGAGTCCTGTTTGATACTTTTGATATATTTCTTCTGCAATTAAACAAGCAGATTTCTCAATTTTACTTTCAGCTTTACGGAAAGAAGATTTGACATAATAATAAGTATATTTTCCTTTTACTTCTTCAAACTCAAATCGAAATATATTGGTGAAATAATATTCAGTAGCTTTGGTAATTGCAAACTCATTATAATCATCTTTCATTCCTTCAGAGACCCATTCATCAAAGGCATTTTTAGAAAATTGTTCAACAAGTTTTGCTAAATTATCCATTGATTGACGATGTAATAAGAAAGTAGAAAGTTCAGACGCATTAGCTGAAAATTGAGTCTTCATTTCACCGGCTGTCGGAATACCCCATACTTCGGTAAATGGTTCATTGATATAATTAGGTTCAAAAGTTAATGTTTTATTTTGAAGGCAAACTAAAGCCATCTCTACATATTCACCTTTTGTTAATCCTTGTTTTTCAGCGTCTCTGGATGATTTATCTTTTGTGTCGCCATGAACAAATAAACCATAATCTTTCGAGCAATTAGCACGATAACGACTCGGAATATTAGGTATTCTTACGGCAAATCCATCTTTTACAAATGCAGTCATATTTTTACTCTAATTTAAAGTTTTAGTTTCAATTTCAAAAACACAATTCTTTAGCGAAAGCAATGACAAAGTACAATTCTCAAAGGGTAAGAAAAGCCCAAAAAGAATAAGGATAAAAAAAAGCCCTAAATAGGACTTAATGATTGAGAAATTATATAGTTACTTGAGATAGACAGAGAGATTAGGGATTAATTCCATGCTATTTTCTCTTTCAATTTTAAACCGTAGTTTAAGGTTAATTAATCGTTTATTAGTTGTTAATTTTTCCTTTTCCGATTCTAATTGTTCAATAGTTTGATTTAATTCATCTAATTGTTGTTCTAATTCAGATAATTCTGATTGATGAGTTTTAACTAAAAGTTTAGTTTCAGCTTTAATTTCATCGTCTAATCGTTGCAATGTAACATTATCTTTAGGAGTAGGATATTGTTTGCGAAAAGTAACAACTATTTTACCATTTGTTTTATCCGCATAAACTATATTATTATCCTCTTTATTAGATAAAATTTCAAGAGATTCATTGAGTGCCAAGGGCATAATTTCAGAGATTAAAAACTCTAATTCATTTATTTTCTTCCGAAGTGAAATTAACTGTTCTAAATAAGTAAGATTTGAATTAGTTCTGACTTCTGAGTTCTGACTTCTGAGTTCGTTATGAGGGATATTTAACATTTTCTGACTCCTTTTTTGTTATGATTAAATAATGTTTTTGTGTTGAAAATTAAAAGGTTTGCCGTTCCCCTTAATCCAAGAGATTCGCAGAGGGCAAAAAGCAGAAGGTAGAAGGCTTTTTTACTGCTCCCTACTCCCTGCTCCCTAAATAAGACTAACTAGCTATCGGTAATTGATAAGCTAATTGTTCGGTACGATATTCTGCTTGGAAAATTAACTCTCCTAACCGTCGATCGTGCTGTTTATACCACTCGATATTATCTGGTAATTCATCGATAAATTCCTCAATCCATTGACTAATTACCTTTTCTAATAAAGTACGATCGCAGTCAGTTAAACCGAGTCCAATTAAATCGTCAGCAGATTTCTTCACCGAGTCTGCTATATCCACTTTCATAGGCTTTTTTCTCCTAAAAAAACAACATCCTCAGCAAGTGAAAACATTAGTATCAAATTAAAAGTTAAAAGTTAAAAGTTAAAATTAAATTTCTCACTCGATAAAAATAAAAAAAGCCCTCAATTATGAGAGCTATAAAATAAAAAATTCATATATTTTGTTTATGCTTTATATGTTCTACATTAATAGTTAATAATCATAATCATATAAATTGTCATCATCACAGGGGTCGTACTCAAACATTTCTTTGATGTACATTTCATGTTGTCTGAATATTTCTACTGTTAGTTCTGGGATTAAACTTTTGTACAGAGGATAATCTTCAGGTGTAATATTAACTTTTATTTCCTCTTTAATCGGTTCTTTAATTTGATTTTTCATCATTAATTTTCCTTTTTAAAACAACATTGTCCTAAAGTGAAAACATTAAGTTCGATGTTCGGGTGCGCAGCGTGCATGAAGGCATCGTACGTCCAGATAAAAAAAGACTTCCCTTGAGAAGCCATAATTAATAAATGAAAATATTTAATAAGAGATAAATTCAGGACGATAATTAAGAATTAATCCAGTAAAATCCTCAAAAATTATCGTTAATTCCTCACAATAAACATTATCAAAAGTTTTGACAGTTTCCCACTCCATTGCTTTCCGATTAAACTTATAAAATTCCATCTCATAAGTATCCATTCCATAATCATATCGAATAGAGCAAAGAGTAGCTTTACGACACGTTTTAAAATCGAATTTAATCATCGCCGTAGCATTATCATAAACAATTTGTTTTGTTCCTAACATAATTACTAATCTGTCGATAGTTCCACAAAATTGAGTAATCATGGTTTTAATTACATCGTTAGGTTTATTAATTAATTTTTCCTCTTTTTTCATTAGTTTTGACCTCCAAAAATATCAATTAAAACTTCTTCATCAGTGAGAGAATAACCAGTTCCGAGTCTTCCCCAAATATAAAGATTTTTGAATTTTACTACTGGTTGATGATGTGCTAATAATTGACGATATAACCACTCAGAAACTAGCCAATATTCCATAGCAGATTTAAACTCCTTATTCTTATAAATACCGAGAACAGGACTTAATTCATCGTAATAATTGGGCATTAAAACATCTAACATTAAGACGGTAATATTGACCTTTATTTCCTCTTTAATCCGCAGATTAATTTCAATTTTCATAGTTTACTTTTTTCTAAACAACATCCTCAAAAAGTGAAAACATTTTATCGAACTCAGAACTCAGAACCTTTGCGCTTTATTATAAAAAAAAGCCCTCATAAGAGAGCTAATATTCTGAAAATAACGTTAATCAAAATCAATCAGTCAAACCAAGATTCTTGTCCAGCCATTTCGCTATCATTGATGTACTCATAAAGATAATCAGACGTTTTTTGAGGAGTTCGATTATTAGAATACAAATGTGTATAGCTACTTTTATACTTATTCAAGATATGTTGAGAAAAATATTTAGACAATCTGTTATCTACTTCAGTTTTCCATTTTAGATATTCCATTTATTACCTCCTTTAATTATTTACAATTATTTCAATATTATCTAAATTTATAATCTTGAATAAAGATTAAGAGCTTCAATTATTAAAGTATCTAACTTTTCTAAATGCCGAACTTCGATAGGATCAAATAAATTAGTTGAAACTGTCATATTTCCTTGTGTTAAAAACAACTTTCCTTCTGCTTTACGATAAATACTATTTGGCTTTTCCATTAACTCACCACAACTAGAATTTAGTAAACGAATTGTTTGCTCTCTATTATTTGTCGTTATCATTTTGTGACCTCTTTATTAAAAATATCATCTTCTTTAAGTGAAAACATTAGGTATAAAAAAAGCCCTCAGATTGAGAGCCAATAATTATCTAAATTTTATTTAAAATGCCAAAAATAGATAGCATAACGGGGATATTTTACTGGTTTAATCCCATGTAATAATTTAGTATTAAATCGATAGCAATAGCCTGTTTTTAATTCAATTTCTTTTGGTTTTATGTTTATATCATGGGTTATTAAGAAAGTACTAGGACTTAAATTAATACCGACACCGATATTAGAAAATAAAGAATGGTCACGATGTAATTTAATTTGAGTATTGGCCGGATAAAATAGTAATAATCCAATATCAAAATTAGGTAATAGTTTATGTCCTAATTCATTTAATTGAGGATGATTAAATCCGACCGTTATAGTAACTTGTTGTCTTAAATCACATTTATTTTTAATCCATAATTCTTTTCTACCTTGAGCGTATTTACTAACTGTATTTTGCATTAAATATTTATGACTTTGACAAAATGCTAATAATTCTGTTACATTACTAATTGTACCAAAAATTTCAATCATATTATAGATGGACATTTTATGTTTCCTCAAAAAAAATTATTATCTTTAAGTGAAAACATCATTTCAAGATAAAAGTAAATTTAACTGTAATATTAATATATTTTTTTGTGCATTCAATGGCAATATCAAAATTCCAACACCAGAATGTAAACCACAAATAAACTTTCCATCCCAAGAATGTTTCGGTTTGAAAATAATCGTTTCATAGTAATAGTCAACTTTGTATTGACTCCAATTTTGGTTATATCGTTGTCGATAAAATTCACTTACAGATTCTTTAACCATTAATGATTTTTCTCGTTAATTGGCGACAATTTCCCAACCTTTATAAAATTCAGTTTTAGTTTTGATAATTGGGTCTAAATTAAGAGATAGTTGCATATTTCTGATCTTAAAAGATTAAAAAAAAAGCCCCCCGAAGAAGAGCCTTTACTTCGCTCAGTACAAGTCACTTAGACAGTAATCACTTTTGTTCTTTTGATGCGATCGATATTAGCTTTAGTGCCTTTACTTTTGTTATTCCAGATAGCTAACCCATAATCAGCAATTTCAGCCATCGCAATATCTTTGGCACTATAACTTCTGCCTTGTATTTTGATAGTCTTAAAACCAACATTATTTCGAGGTTTGTTGTTGATATGATAGACTGTAACATTCTGATAATGTTGAGATTGTAAATATTTTTGTACTAAAGTATCTATACCAGAACAATCACCGACTACAATATCAAAACCTAACTCCATAATTTTATTCAAACTATTAACAGCAGAAGAAGGTAATTCAGTAACAGAACGAGAACCAGAAATCATTACGATTGTCATAATTTTAAATGAATAAACAACGTACTCTAGTTGCGATAGCACTCTGTCAAATGAGCAAATTAGGAATGAGTTAAAATCTGATCAATAATTTCAATTAAACATTGATAATCTGAAAAATAAAACCATTCTCCGTTATAGTTCGTTCTACATTGTCTTAATAAATAATGGATTCTTTTTTCTATCATTTTCTCCGTTATTTTTCCTTTTATTTGATAATCAAAAGTTTTAATTAATTTAAGTGTTTGAGGGTGTCCAGTTTGTAATTGTTTTAATCTTTTATCAGGATGTTTACTAATTCCAATTTTATATTTTTCACCATCCGATATTAAATAAATTGCCATTAAAAAAACTCCCCCGAAGGAGAGTAATAAATTGTTTAGAGATTAGAAATTACCGTCATATTGGTCAAATGTAGGATTCTCTTCGACATTTCCGTATTGACCTATACACCAATGATGTTTGTGGGTATTAGGGATAAGGTCATAATCAAACCAATAATCATATTCAGGTTCAGGTTCATTTTCAGAACAATAATCCATATATTCATCTAAATCTTGTTGATAACTACGATATTCTCCACTTCCATCTGCTACTAAATAAAATCCTATTTGGTCATAATTCATCTCTTTTTTCCTCAAATTAAATTACACAATTATTAAGCGATAGCCATAAAAAAAAGCCCTCATAAAGAGAGCTAAATAATAATTAAATTTGAGATGAAAGCCAATAAATAGTTTTACCGATTAAATCTGCTTTTACTTTATCAGAAACATATAATAATTTGACTGAACCGTATTTCTTATAAGCCAATGCTATTTTTAATAAAGGACAGAAATAACGAGAATCATCATTTACTTCAAATTCTTCACCTTGTGAGTATCTCGGTTGAAAGTTTAAGAATCTAGGTAGATGTTTCTTGATTTGTTCCCAATAGATAATGCGTAATTCTTCTACTGATTTATCTGACCAAAGATGTGATTCATCAAGATTTTGGTCTTCAAATACAATGCTTACGGAGATAACCTTCGGAAACATTGAAAGTTTTATCACCTAGAGATAAATGTCCTACTTTCTCCTCTCTAAATTTGTTAACATCAAATTGTTCAATAATAATCATCGTTTTTACCTTTAACTAAAGAAACATGATTCTCTAGCGATAGCCAATCAATTAAGTAAAAAGTAAAAAGTAAAAAACCTGTAAAAGTTAAAAGCGATAGTCCAGACGAAGGAAGGATCTGGATAAAAGTTAAAAATAAAGGGATAAAAAAAGCCCTCATCTGAGAGCTAAAAATATTAAACAGTAATAAAATTATTGAGAACACTACGAATATCTTTTATCCGTAAATGTTGCCAATTGATAGAAGAACAGGCGTAACCTTGCCATATTCTTTGCTGATGAAGATAAACACAAAGATAAAAACCGTAATCAGATACAATTAATTCCTTATTACACTTAATTCCTGTTAAAAAACTTTGATATTCTTTCGTTGGTCTTCCTAGTTGCTCGAGCGTTCCTTTATTTAATAACCAAAAATCAGCTTCTGCATAATTATTATGAACTTCAAATACTTTAAATGACATATTATCACCGGGGGAGAACAAACTCCCCACAGCGAAAGCAGTTAAAAGTAATCCATAAATAATTAAAATAATCAACTTTTAAGTTAAAAGTGGTTTACACTTAAATAAAACAAAAGCCCTCAGATTGAGAGCTAATGAGTTATTGATTTAATAATTAAAATAAATTAAATTGAGAAGGTTTAATAGTAATAAATTGATGATTATTAGGATTAAAATAACAAACAAATAAATTCTTATTTAATGCCGTATTAATTGTAAATGCAGTACCACCTTTTTCTAATTCATCATAAATACCGATACAAAGTTGACTGCGTTCTAACATCCATAAATTACGCTCAATCATTACATGGGATTCGTAATAAGGAGAAAGAATAATTTGATTTTCAGTTTTAGAGATTATTTTATCAAATCGTTGTTTATCGGCATAATTCCATAATTTAATATGATTATGACAAGGAATAATAGCAGTCCATTTTAAATTACGAGCAATTAATTGTTCTGCAAATAATAAATCAGCACCTCGTGCCATACCGACTAAAAATTCAGTAACATTTTTTTTAAGTGCAAAATCAATTAATTGATTAATTCCTTTGATATTTGTTTCATTTGATTTGATATTCCGATGTCCAGTTACAGTTACTATCATTTGAGTGAATTTCTAAACTACAAAATTTTATAGCGATAGCAAAAACAAAGGATGAATAAATAAATTAAAATAAATTAAGAAATTAAACAAATAAAATTCATTAATTTATAAAATGAATAAACAAATATTAAATGAATGAATTAAACAATAATAAACAAATAAATAAATAAACAAATAAATAAATAAATAACTAAATTAAATGAATTACAGATAATAAGAATTTTTATTGCGGAAGTATTCAACGATTTTATTAATTTCATCTTGGGGATAATCCATCTCAAATAGTAAAACTGAACTATTAAATATTTGACCTTGATGAAGTTTGAATCGAATAGTATAAATTTTCATTTTTTTCGTTTCACCGATGGCGATTTGACCCCTTGTTTTTTGTCCGATCATTCCTAAATGTTGAAAACCGAAAAATTTAGGATTTGTTACACCGTTCCATTGAAACTCTACCGCCTTACCTTGTTTACCATTAATATTTTTGAGATAAACACGGGTCATGACATCTTCACCGTTCCATTCCCATTTATGCTTATTAATTGGGGAAAATTGAACTGCATAAACTTCAATCATCGAAAATACTTTATCTTTCATATTTTGTAATTCCATGATAATTTCATCAGGAAAAATAGCAAATACAAAACCCGCATCTCCGGAGTTTACCATATGTGACACTTTCCAGTATGCTGATGCCCACGATTCGGCTGTAAATAATTCACCATTATCTGTTAGTTCTAAAACTGTATTTAAAGATGCTTTAAATCGTTGTGAAACTTCTCTAATTTTAGTAGTATCACCTTCATTATTATTCTTCCAATCGTTTGCTATTTTCATTTCTGCCCAATATTCGTTTCTTTGAGATAAAGCATAATTTAATTGAAATTGTGTTGGTTCTACATCTGAAAATAAAGTATCAACATAATCTCTTGCATCAGTATTTACAGAAAGTGAAGGTGCAGTAAAATATGAGTTTACTAGGCGGACTAACCTACTAATAGTATCGGTAGCATCCTCATCAACGGCACAAGGACGAGTTTTATAACAATCAGGGTTTTTGAAATCAGCTAACCACGGAATATTAGTATTAATACCACTACCAATCGGTTCGCCATCTTCATTAACAGTTGGAGCACCTAAATCATCTAAATAACCTTTAACGACATCTAAACCTTTTGTATGATTTGGATATGCACTCTTTATTGAGTCAACTGCTATTTGTAATTCCTGAGAAAGAAAATCGATAATTCTACGTTCTTCAGGTTCGGATTGATACGGTGGAAAAGCTGGAATTTCTAAAACATGATAACCAACATTCACGGCTGTACTTCTTCCTAATAAACTAGCGACAACACCTGTTAAATCATTCATTGAACCTAAAGCTATTTTTCTCAAATCTCCTTTTAACGGTACTTTTGGTAATTTCTTCGTAACAGGTGATTCATCAAATGCCATGATTGCGTCTTTTATATGTGGATAATGATTTGCAAACGCTATTTGTACATAATCCCCATCGGTATCTCTACCTAAACTTAACAATAAATCTTTACCAGTGGCAAGAATACCAGTATCGCCGAGATAATCACCTTCATAAACATTACGCCATAATTGTACATCACCCCAATGACGCATAGGGTTACAAAATACGATATATAACCCTTCTTGAAAATCAGGAGCGCAAAACAATTTATCCCCGACTATTCTACCGTCCGCATTAACCGTATAATATTTGGCAAAATGTTCATCTGGCATCGTCATTACTGAAAAAAACTTCATTCCTGCACTCTTGGCTAGATTTAACCAATAACTTTGTAATCTTTGTTCAATTCTACGCACAACGTATGGATGCAATAAAAGTAATCCTCGTTTATCAGCCCGAATAATCCGAATCATCATGTTTTCATATTCGGCAACGGAGGTAAAGCCGTCATCAGGATTACTTAATTGGGCTTCTCCCGAATCTTGTTCTACTTTTAAAAACTTAGCTAATTCTTGGATATTATCGTACGCCTTAATAATCTTTTCACATCGTTTTATTATCTGTGTAATAATTCTATCTTTTTCTAAAGTCTCAAAACTAAACCATTGAAATAACATCCAACCACCTTTAGCAGAGCGTTTTTCGGCGGTAAAAACCTTACCATAGAGAATTTTACCTTCGTATCTTCCTAATGGTAATTTATTACCTTTCATTGATGATAATGGTTGGGCAAAATCGATGTCATTATCATCACAGGTAGTATTATAAGCTACTGTACCTTTACCAATCCATTTACCGAATAAAGCCGTACGAAATTGTAACGGATTACCTGCATTTAAGTTACCGAAATTTTCTATTAAATTAATCAATTCTGAATTACATTTACCATGACTATCACCTGTTTGGAAGTTTATCCCTAATGGTGGACAATCATATTGATCTCCGTCTTCATCTCTGTTTTCATCATCGGTAATTGCATAATTTGATACATAATAAGTTAATTTTTTGCATCCAGTGTGAACGATACTACCGTAAATTATTCGTTTCCAATCTTCACCGTAATATAATTTACCAATGGGTTTTTCTGAAAATGTAAATCTACCGTGATTACGAGAATTGGAAGCTAAATCTAAATATTGTTTTGGACAACTATCACTTGGTTTAAACGGATTTAATAAATTAAGATTAGTCTCATTTTTATCTATTTCTCCGATGGTAAAAGTCAATCTCGGATACATTGCAAATAATAAAGTATTTCTTAATACCACTGGTGGCGTACTTGCCCATTTTTTAGCTTTACAATCCCAAACTTTTAACGTAGTAATAGTTGTTAATTCACCAGCCGTTGCATCGGAAAAGTATAATTCATTCTTAAAATCTGTCGGCATAATATCAAGTTAAAAGTTAAAAGTTAAAAGTAATAGTCAAGACAAAGTCCAGTTCAAAAGTAAAAAGTAAATAATTAATTTGGAGCATTAGCAATCAATTGTCGATAATATTCTCTTAACTGTGTCAAAGCTGTTTTTTGTGTGGACTTCAACTGTGTTAATTGATTCTTTTGAGTAGTTTTTAGAGTTATTCCCTGTTGTTTATGTACATTTTTCATATAAGTGATGTCGTTTAGAGATTTATTGCGTAAATCTTTTATTGCGTTATCTCTTTGGATTCTTAATTGTATTTTAGTAGCCATAATTAATAATTTTTAGATTTTTTCTTTAATCCTAATTTTGAAGCACGGCAATAAATACTATATCGTGTTCTATTTAATTTTACCATTAATTCATTTATCGGCAGATTATAATTATTTCTCAAAAATTCTTTTTCGATTTCAATACACTTTTTATTCGGTAATTAATATCAATAGACAATATACTATTCGTATTTCATTCGTGGCAAAATCAGCACCAAAAATTTGATGCAAGGGGATGGGAGCCCTTTATTAAATAATAATTATAAACTTTTTTACTACTTTTAAATATATCACAGCTTGTTTAGGATTGCTATAGAATGAATGCTATTCTTTGATTTGTTTAAAATCTTTGCCAATTCTGCTACTGATTTATGTTCTTTTTTATATTTTGTCATTGTAAGTAATTCAGTTATTTTTATCATTTTTTATTATATAATAAAGATATAATAAATTTGATCATTCATTATAATTTTAAACTAAATGTATAAAGATTTTGAAGTTGACTTAATCGAATTAGAAGACGTAATAATTAACGGTTATTTTATAGGAGAAAACAGCGAATATTATATTTTTCAAGAAATAGAATTTACAGCTTCACCGTATAAATTATTAGATGTTTGGCATATAGATAAATCAACAGTTAAAGGTATTCCGAAAGAGAATATACAAGGTATTTTACAATTAGATGATTCTTATTACCCAGAGTTTGAAGGAGGTAAATGGTATATTAGTAAAGGTATGGGAGCATTAATGAATTTTATCTCTAATCCATTTCTCTGATTCATATAGAGTTGAAGTAAAGGTTGTTACCCATAAGTTATGGGAATTTATAAACCAATTTTAGCTATTAATAAACCTATCATGACACCTCAGTTCGACATAAAATTATCGATTAAGATAAGGTATCAGGTAAAGATAAGATAAGATAAAATAAAGATAAGGTAAAAAAATTATTCAAATTGATTTTATCAAAATTAAATTAAGTAATTAATTGATCTAAACAAAGAAATTGTTAACCTGAAAAGAGCAACCGTCAAACCTATTAACATAGAGAATTCTTATAGTTCACTCAGTATCCTTTGACCAATTTAAAAAACAAATAGAACCACCAGTAAATCCTCCCTTTGCTATGCAAAAATAATGAGTTATCAAGGAAAAGAAATATTAAAATTACCGTCTAATTTAAACTCAATTGATACGGTAATGAATACGCCCCCATTTGAAACATTTAGAACTTTACCTAAATTATCTTATTTAATTAATTTATTTGAGTCTGTACCAGATTTATTAAGTATTTTAGTTTCAATGCCCTTCACTTTTTTAGAATCAATACACGGCATAAATAGAGCGTATAATTCCGATAAATATGATAATCTTAATCAAATAGGTACGAGTTTATTAAATAGTTCAAAATATGAAAATAGATTATATGAAGGAGTTTTTAAAGCCTATAATAATTCACTTGATATTGATTATTTAACAGAAGTTCTAACAGAAAATAATATTGATTCAGTACCAATTGACGGCGGTAATCCTTATAATGAAATGCAATCTTGGCAACAAGAATCGATTAATGTTTTAGAATCAATTAAAGAATCAGTTTCTAATCTATTAAATAGTTTAAAAGGTAAAAAATTAACTGCCGAACAAAGAAAACAACGGACAAGATTATCATGGCAACTATCCGATTTGAATAAGATTTACTCCCAAATTCAATCTAAATTAGGTTTACGAACATTGGAAGATAGAAATAATTTATTAGAAATAATATTAAATCCGAATAGAATTGATCCTTCCTTTGTCAGAACTAATCCGTTAAACATTCTTGATTTACCACAAATTCATAATCAATTTAATCAATTTCAATTTAATCAATTTAATCATCAATTTAATCAAAACCAATTAAATAAAAGACAATTAACAGATATTATTTCGACACCTGCGGATATGTTGGCGCAACTTAACCGAATGTCTAATTTTTTTCTTAGTTTCTTCGGAATACCAGTCAATATTAATCTGCTTCCAGCTTTATCCTATACAGTCTCTAATATGGTTCTCAAATCTCTTGGTAGTAGTGGGGCAATGGCAACTAGATATTTTGCAGGGCATATCCTAAGACAAAATGCGGTTAATTTACCTGTAATTGTGCAACAAACCGGGATGTGGGGAATGGCATGGGGATATTTAGCACCTTTTGCCCCGTGGGTAATTTTAGCGTCCGTTACTATTGTTGTGGGAATTAAAAAGAATATGAAATTAGGAGAACATCTTTATTTATTTGGAGAACATTCAGGTAGTTATCCTGATATGACATTTATGGTGTTGTCCAATTCTAATAATAAAGAAATATATGAGACGATGCTAAATCAAGGAGAAACAATGAAGAATAATTCAGGAAAAACTTATAGTACATTATATGGGTTTAGTACTTATAAAGATAAACCACAATTCGGATTAGATCTGACTAATGATGATGTAACAATGATGAATAGAACGGAATTAAATAGTTTTGACGGTTATCTTAATATCATCGATAATTTTTGGACAACTTAATAATTAGACATCGACCTAAATGAAAAATTAAATCAATTTCAATATCGAAATCGAAAAAGAAAGGATAATTTATTGTCATTTTTAATTTTCCTAAAATAATTATTGGAGAAATCTATTGATGAGTTAAGGTTTTTTAATTAACCAAGCTGCTTTTTTCTTCCAATGGCGTTTATCCGATTCCCACCCCATATAAACGGCACGATACGGACGACACTCCCCTACCCAAATCGGTTCATCTAAAAATGTCGGTATCCATTGTTGTATTTTTACATCTTGACATAAGCTAGTTAACCATGTGGCGAAGTCACCTTCAATAAATTCTTTACACTCATCTTTAGTTTGGAAATTGGTGTAAATCTGTGTTTTTTGAACAGCACGAACGGCATCTTGAACATTATTTATCCTAATCCAAATTTCGATTAAAGTAGCACCAAAAGTAAAGTTACTAAGGATAGAAAAACTATCTTGAGTAATACTATCTATATCAATCGGACTCGGTAAAGTAAAATATTTACGATAATAGTTGCCCTTTCCCCAATCAAGATTACGGTACATAATTTGTAATTGATTTGTTTTATAGCCTTTCATTTCATCGAATGCCGAAACAGGGATTACACATTCGTCTAGTTCATATTCCGTTATTAATGGCGGTTCATTTGACGAAGGAGGGGTAACACCGTCTGATTTAAAAATTAATTCTCCTATGGATATTAACCCTGTTACATTAAAGTTTTCTATATTAGAAGCCCTTGCACTATAATAATTTCCTATTTTATGGATATTTTTAGTAGCACCGATTAACACGGGTTGTCCAAGATTGGTTAAACTAACAAAAGCTAATGCTTCTAATAAAGCCGGTGCCGGATTCTCTTTATCATATTCAGCATCGATGTCAGCATCTAAAGCACCTAAATCTCCCATTAATTCATCTTTAAATGCCGATACCGTGCGATTATCTGCATCATTAAATTCAACAGCTTCTTTATATAAAATATTGCATAACATTCTTCCGAACTTATGGTTTAATAAACTACTTTTTACGTCTGATGTATAAGTATAAGTCGTATTTGTACTACTCCCACTAACCTTAGTAGAAATCGGTAAAATTCTAATTGGTGGAGACGGAACTACTACAGATTTTGTAAGATAAACATTAAGGTTGGTATTATTAATGATATTGCGAACGGTATAATTAATAATATTAGGCGGATTATCAGGACAATTTACCGTAATATTTACCGTAGATGATTTGTCAGGTATCTCAGGTTTTTTAACGTCTTTTCGGAAAAGATTGGTAATAGGAACAATATTATTAATTAAATTAGAAGCAGTATTAGACCAATCAGATATTTGAGCTAACCAACTAAATTTTTTACTCATAATTAAGGTGTGGGAGAAACTGGAGGAGGAGAAGAAAGAATTGCTCCATTAATAATAGCTATATTAGTGATGACATCCATTAATCTTTTATGGATTGATACCGCACCAGGATTAACTTTAGGCATTTCTATATATCCTTGTATATTATCACCACTAACAGGATCACTTTCCCCTATATCTATTTTCATTTGGCTATAATCTATCGGTAATCCTAATGCTTTTAATATTTCTAAAGTATTATTCGTTGTCTTTAATCCTAAAACATGAGTTTGATATATATTACTAGACAAAGAAGATAACATATAGGCTACTTCTGCTAATAAAGTGCCTAGCCCCTCATAACTTGTAATTTTACTACCATCAGCAGAAGGTAACATACCAGCGCCTATTTCTTGCCAATTAAGCCCTTTATCAAGGTCATCGATGTAAGATTCTTGATATTGCATCCAATTTTCGCATAATACTATGTCACCTTTCCGCATTATATTATTCTCAGGGTCATTATCATCAAAGTTTTCATAGCGATTGCAACGGTTTTGATAGGCAATACCAAGCCTTTCTTCAGTGGATAATCCACCTGTTTGACCTGTCGTACTACCGCCCTTATTATCAGCAAATTGACCCCTTGTCCACCCGTCTGGTATCGTTGCTTTTCCTTTGTCATCATACGGTATATTAACTCTTTTGCGTACCGACATTATACTACCATCAGGATTAAACGCTACTCCTAAAGCCTTTGCAATTTTGTCTAATTTTCTAGCCATGTGCATATAGTAAGGTTTATCGTTATCATATGCAAATTCACCGGCACCTAAACAGGCGTGTATTTCTTGAAGCATTAATTCTTGTGGAATTGTCATAATTCTATTGTGTTATTTAAAATTAAATTGTAGCAGTCTATTGCATTTAAAGATGTTGAAGCGGCATCTAAAAAATCATTAAAATTATTAAAATTATAATCATAAGATTGAGTTTTTTTAATGGCTAAATGTGTTTGTTTCTGATGAGCTTCTGGAAAATATACACCATCATAATATTTGATTAATCCATTTTGTAATTGACCACTTAAATCAGGTAATAACCAGACTGGATAGCCCAAAGTTTGAGAATCCACTTCAAAAATCACGTTTCCATTTTGAGGAACTTGTACCCAAGTATTAGAAGTGACTACTCTTTTCATACCATCCGTTAAAACTTCAAAATAATTTAATTGTTCTCCGTTGATAATTGTATTATAGATTAACTCCAAATTTACATTAGCACTAGCACCTACATCATTGAGATTATTACTTAGAGGAGCGACAAAAGTAGCCGTTAAATTAGAAGAATTAACAGATTGTAAAGAGGTTAATACGGCTAGTAAAGCCTCTACAGGAGCTCCTAAAATACCGCCAATAAAAGACTGATATAGTTTTGAGCCAACAATTAATTGATAATTTTTACTATGGGGTTGTTGAGGATAGGTATATACTCTTCTTTCTGATATTAATAAAGGACTAAAAATTAATTCTAATGTCTTAAGTGCTGAAGATGCCTCATAAATTCCCACATTCTTATCTTCATAAGTAGGAATAGTAGAATGTTCAATCCAACTAAGAGGATATTTTTTCCTAGCATAAACTATCTTATATCCAAATGTTTCCAGCAATGGTCTATTTAAAACCTCAAATTCAAGAGTAGTATTCTTAGTAAAATGGTGATCGTAAATAGCATCAGCTAGTAATTGATCACTCTCACTATCACCATCAAAATAAGCTGAACTATTATTGTAATCATCATTAAAATCCTCCCTAGTTAATATTTGCTGTTCTCTAGCGTAATCTCCCCTTCCTAAATTTTTATACATCCTCCCAGCCAATCCAAAATAATCTGAATTTAAAACATTATATGCCTCATAACTCTTTAAAAATAATTGTTGAAAATCAGTACGAGGTAATAAAGGAATAGGTATATTAACTATGGGAACATTATCTTCATTTACCGATTTTGTTTGAACTAAATTATAAAGAGTGGGTAAAATATCAGAATTAGTAATATTAGCAATATTTTTATATAGAAATAAAGGATTTATTTGAGATTCAACTTGTTCTTTAATATTAGGATCTTCACTTTCTATCACTATAGAAAATATAGCTAATTTATATTTTTTTACTATTTCATTAGTATAATTAGCTCTAGTAAATAAAGTATCAAAAGTATAATCTATACCAGTAGATAAAGTTACTTGATGTTTAACTAAAGCTGTAAAAGCTAAACCCTTCTTAGAAATACCTAAATATTTTTCTATTAATAATGAATCATCAGGAGTGTTATTATTAGTATATAAAAAAGATACTGTAAACTTGCCTAAAGGAATATTTATAGTATTAATTTCTACCCTATCAAAAGAAGTTAATAATAAATCATTCAAAGTAAAATAAAAAGAGGTACTAATATAATAATCATCAACAACATTATTACTTATACTTTTTCCTTTTAGCCCTTGATAAATAAAATCATAAGTTTCAAAGAAAAAGCCAACATATTCAAGATATTTATCCGCATAATTATATTTATAAATACCGAACCTTTCAACAAGAATAATATTAGTAATTAAATGAGGAGATAATTCAAGGTAAGAAGAATAATATTGTGGATCATCTAAATATAAATAAATTTCTGATTTTCTTGGTACAGAAAAGTTATAACCTAAAAAAATATCATATCTTAGGGTAGGGTCAAACCACCATAATAATGTCTCATCGCTAGTTAGATTAGCAGGATTTATGACTTCCATAGTAACCTCGCTCTATTTTTATTTATTATTTGTCGGTCTGAATACAATGCAGATATTCTATTTCCATGTATTAAATAGTAATATAAAGGAATATTGACTTTATGAGGAGTACAATATTGCAACATTTTTAATGATAATTCATAATCCATAGAAGTATCGTAAGAAAGGTCGATACCACCGACTTTATGGTAAAGTGCAGTCTTGAAAAGCCTGAAGTGGAATAAAATATTATTCTCAAGCATTCTTTTCATAGTAAAAGGCTCAGTATTTCTTATCCCAATGGTAATTTTAGAAGGGTGGACTTCGTAAAAATCAGTATATATAATATCAGCATCAAATTTACTACATTCAGCTAAACAATTAGGATGTAGCCAATCATCATCATCAACCCACCCACAATAATCGGTTTCTACATGATGATGAGCATTATAAAGAGCCGCAACTCTCCCGATATGAGTACCGCCTAATACTTTTGCATAAGGAATTATCCGTAATATTTTATCTAGTACTTCTGCATAAATATTAAAATCATCATCTACATAGATAATCCATTCTTTTGGTGGCAGAAGTTGTTTTATAATCCCCACCGCACAATGCCATAAAAACTGAGGACGATTATAAGTAGTAGTAAGTAAGGTAATCAACTACCGCTTCCTCCCATATCACGAGGGGTAAAAGGTGGCTCAATGATAAACCTAATTTTCTTCTTGTAAAATGGGTATTCTTCGTTATTATCAAGGTAATCAAGGTAACTATAGTATTTAATCATGATGTAAAAACTACCATAATAAACAGCTTCTGGGGGGGTATAGGTAATAAGACCATTGTCATCTATAGATAAATCACCAAGTTCAATATGACTACCTAAATTGTAGAGATTAGCAGTAATACCATTAGGAGTATAAACACTCTCATCAAATTCTCTGATAAACCATCTATCAATACGCCAATGGGAATTATTACCGAAAAGATAGCTATAAATACCACTAGGGGATTCTAAGGAATTACCATAAATAATAATAGTATCAGCTATTTCTTGATGGTATTTTTCTTTTAAAACAGAAGCAATGTGAATATTTAAGTTATCAAGAGCCAATTGTGCATTGTTACTAATTTCTGCAAAGTCAAAAGAGGTTAATTGTGTATTAATAGAATTGATACTAGAATTAATATCATTAATAAGAGCATTATATTTTTCCGTAACAAAACTGCCGTTAGGATGATTGTCACCACTAATACTAGGTACGTCATTTTTCCCTACAATAATAGGAATTTTATAATCAGAAAATGGCATAATTAATTACTAATAAGATTTATTTAAGTTTTGTTTTATTTTTTAAATTCTTGTCTATATCCATTAGCTGAAACATACAATATTTTTGAGTGAACTATAAAAATTCTCTATGTTAATAGGTTTGACGGTTGCAGGTTAATAAGTAGGTATGCAAAATTAATGATATGTTTACTTTTAATATGTAAAAGATAACAAACACAGTCTAATAAGGATTAGAGGTAACAAAAACTAATTTTAAAATTGATCAATAATTTTGCTGAGGCACTTAGTTGCCGGTTAATAGTTGCCAGTTTGGATTAATTAATTACTTAATTTAATTTTGATAAAATCAATTTGAATAAGTTTTTTACTAATTCCGTCTCCGGATACCTAGCATCTGACACCTAGCATCTGATACCTAACACCTGATACCTGATACCTAACACCTAACACCTGATACCTAACACCTTGCCTCAACCTATAATTTTATGTCGAACTGAGGTAATATTGAACACTTGTGGGGATATTCCAATTGTCATATTCTTTTTTTAACATAACAATAATTTTTCTTAATTTCTTTTTCATTTATTAATTCCCAATAAGATTGTTATTTCCAACGAGCAAAGTATTCCCAAAAATAGAAATAGGGATAGAAATATCATCATCAGCAACGGCATCAATAGCTTGGATAATATTATTAGTAGTAAGATAAACTTCATATTTTATCGGTAATGTTATCAAACAATCAATCAAATTTTTAGATTGTTGATTAAATACAGGGGTAATCTTTACGACATTAGCTTTAGTAGTATCTAATGCAAGATATTGCTGTGAACACCAATAAAAGTATTGTTCTAAGGACTGTACTACCAACGGTTCATTAGTGATGTTCGGTAAAGTACTAGGACTTGATATGGTCTCTATATATTCCGTAATACCAACTAATTTTTCTACTATATTATCAAGAATATTTGCATTAGTAATAAGGGAGGTATCGGTATATTCTATTGTTACTCTTACTACTAGATTAGCTATGGCAGGAGTAGCATTAACAGCTAACTGTACCGTATCTTTAATATCACTATTCTTATAAGCATTGCGTAACAATAAAGCACTCCATGCTATACCACGTTGGTAAGTATCAATATTAAGATTATCTCTTTTTATTTTAGGTGGTAATATCATAAGTACATTAAATTAAGGACATAATCTTCTTCCATACTTGATTCCGTTGAAAGTGATAATATATATTCTCCTACGGATAATTGATATTCTATTTCTTCTACATATTCTTCATCATAAATAACGGCATTATTACCGATAATTTGCCAAATTACTGCTTTATCTGTCGTAAATTTGATTTGTTTATTCTCAGATAGATTTATCTGCATTTTCCAATTGACAATATCGCCACCTAATCTTATATTAAGTTGTTCTTCTGTACCGTTATTAGAATGTATTTCTTCTAATTTTTTAGACACATTATCTAATATAAATTCTGTTTGTCCACTGCTTTTAACGGAATCTAAAGCTATCAAATAGATAAACCCTTCTACTACTTCTATTTCTACATTTCTTGTAATAGTTGATCCTTGTATTAACAATTCATTTACATTTGATAATTGATAAAAAGTTCCGTTATAAACTAATAAACTATCATTTTGGTTCTTATCGTATTTTCCTAATGATACATTTACCGTATATTTACCGTTTTCTAAATTATTAATGATTAATGCACTTCCTTTTTTCCCTACAAACGGTTTAATTGCATTTTTCAGATGAGACGCAGTTCCGAATAATTCATTAGAAATAGTTGTATTTAATACTTCACTTGTATTTATTATTGTTTTTCGATTAAAAATATCAACTTTTACATTGCCAATAGTTGAATAAGTTATCGGATGTTCGGGTGCAAATATCGGTAATATTTCATCGATTGTTACAGTAGAAACTATAGTAATTACCGAGCTAGGAAATAAGAGAAAACCCCAATTATTAGAGGTAATATAACCGTAAAAATGATTAATACCTTCTCTGACTTTGATTTCTTTTAAGATTAACCCATCAAATAAAACTAATTTAATATTATCGGCATTAACAACTATAATATTTGTTTTAATAATTCCTGAATAATTATCCGTAAATTGAGTAATATTAGCCAAATTACCGTATTCACTTAAATCTAATGAATCATTGAAATAAGTAGAATTAATCATACTTATCGATATTGCATTTTCTGTACTTAATATTGTCATTATTTTTGCTTTATTTAATTAATGAAATAATAGTTAAATTGATGAATTAGAAAAACGAGTAGCACTACCCGCTGTTTGGCTTGGTGTTGGGCGTTTTGGTGCTTTAGGGAATTTAATTCCTTTATAGTCAGTTAATTGAAAAACATCTTGAAGAAGAAAAGAACGAGGAATAATTCCGTGTTTATTTAATTGGGGAGTTTGGTTTTTACCTTTTAGTAATAATTTAGTTTCATTAATTAAATAACTAGGAGTTAAACGCTTCGGTTTTTCGCCTTTTTTGGGTTTTTGATTCTTAGTAACTAATTTGAGTAAAGATTCAGTAAAAGCACCATAATTTTTGCCTTCCGCCGCTAATTGTTTATCATTACAAGCGGATAAACTAATAATTCCTGCTTTTATTTCTTTCTGATTATTTGTTAATTTAGCTAATCTATTTTTTAATTGGTTAAATTTACGTTTATCAGCAAAAATATCTTGACTAATTTCTGAAGATAAATTACGATTTAACCTTTGTACTTTGCCCTTTGTACTTTGCCCTTTCACAGAACGAGTAATAGTACCACTATGACAACAATCTGCAATAATAATTACTCTTACATTTTCTGCAAATAAAGGGAATAAAAAATGTAATTCATCATCGAATAATGGCTTATCATAAGTAACAAAAAATTCGTCTTTTTCGTCTTCTTCATCGCCATTATTATCCTTAATTTGGCTACCATGACCTGAATAACTCAATAAAAAAGTATCACCTGATTTTAGTTGTTTAGCTGACTCTTTTATATGAGAAATAATGTTAATAGTAGTTGCTTCTGGAGATAATAATAAAGTTGACTTAAAACCATTATTATCAGTGATTTGTTTTAGAGCAATAGCATCATTTTCACAGGCGAATAAAGGCGGTACTTGAACACCATAACCATTATTATCAACGTGATTAATACCAATATGTAAAGCAATTCCTTGAACCATTTTATTATGTTAATTGATTGTACGGGCTTAATATATTGAGCATCCTAATTAATATAATCAATAAAATAATAGATTGTATTTAAAAAGTTAAATTCTCTTGGAATCATTTTTTACAACCAGATAAATTTCGTGATTTACATATTATTATTAATAAAAAGGCAAAATAATTTATCTATTGCTAATAAGGGTAAATAGACAATTGTTCATGATTCATTATCTTTTTCTTGATATTTAACTTCAATTATTAGCTTTTAACTTTTAACTTAACTATGGGATTAGGAATAATAGAAACAATAATAGCGATAATCTCATTCGTAGCAACCGTCATGAATTCAATATCAAAATTTTTAACAAATAGATTGAATAAAAAATTAGACTCGGTAAAGGAGGATATTCTTGAATCAACAGATAAATCAATTAATAACTTCATCAAAAAAAATGAAGAATCGAGAAATAAAATGTATGAAAAAATATCAAATAATTTCAATAAAATAACAAATGAAATAAATCTAATCAATAATAATTATGATCATCAAAATACGTTAATTAATATAAAGATAGAAGCAATCAATCAATTATTAATGGAAAAAATAAGTAATTTAGAAGAAGAACATGATGACTTTAAACAACAAATTAATAAATCAGAACAACATAATAATCAAAGTCATGATGATTTTAAAAAACAAATTAACCATCTTGATAATTCTATTAATAACCTAAATTATTGTTTAAGAGACCAAGAAAAAGAGCAAAAAAAACCTTAGTAATGAATATTAATATTACTTTTTTAGTTTTTTATGGTTTATCTATTTTATTAATAACAATATTATTTAATAAATCCATAGAATCACAAACATTAGTAACCGAATTATTAAAAATACTAATCAGTGGATATTTAGGATATTTAATTCGTACTGTTGAAGATAAAAATTAACTCATCCAACAAAGATAAATGGTAAACAAAAGTAATTTCCATCCGTGAACTGTAAGAAACCTTGAAAAAAATAAGGATTAATTCGTGATAATTGACTAAAATTTACCACAATCACGAGGATTAAGTTTAGTAAATAATTGCTCTATTTCAATTTTGATACATTTTACATCAATTATAAACACTACTCCTTTGCAAGAGCTATCTGCTCCCTAGGGCGTGTCATCAATTAAATCTATAAGTCTTCTATGGATAAGAGTTTCAGTCTTTTATCTTTGACAATTGAAAATAAGCGAAAATATTTATCCTCTCACAGCTAAATGATGACAAGCCCTAGTCTTTACTGACAATTTTTAACTTTTAACTTTTAACTTGAAATAATGACTTTATCAAATATTATTAATCCAATTCATATTAATAAATTGTCGATCAAGCAGGTAAAGGAACTGCAACGGTTACTAAATAATTGTGGGTATAAATTAGCGATAGATGGTATTGTCGGTAATCAAACTTTAACGGCATTTAACAGCTTCAAAAAAGGACATAATCTGACAGAACCGAATCTCATCGGTAAAACAACGATCGAATGGTTAATGAAATATGCGACAAATTCATCAGCTAGTAACTCAGAACTAAATAATCCTCTGCTCTTTGCCCCTTGTCCATTGCCCTTTGAGAGAAAGATTAACCAGAGAGGATTAGACTTGATTAAAGAATTTGAAGGTTTTAGAAATCAAGCCTATATTTGTCCTGCTGGAATACCAACAATTGGCTATGGTTCGACCTTTTATCTCGATGGTAGGAAGGTAAAAATGGGCGATCGCATCAGTAAAGAAGAAGCAGAGAAATTATTAATTAGGACAGTACAAACATTTGCCGATGGAGTTAGTAAAGTTATCAAAGTACCATTAACCAGTAATCAATTCAGTGCCTTAGTTAGTCTGTGTTTCAATATAGGAGTTGGAGCATTTCAAAAATCAACACTGGTGAAAGTATTAAATCAGGGCAATTATAGCGAGGCGGCGAACCAATTTTTACGATGGAATCGAGGCGGCGGTAAAGTCTTGGCAGGATTAACCAGAAGACGAACACGAGAACGTCAGTTATTTTTGAGTTAAATACTGAAATAGGAACTACGAAGTACAGTAGAAAAGTGTACCTCCTTTCTGAGTTCATAGTTCTGATCATAAAAAGTGGATGAAAAACAGAGTCAAAAAGAATACTTTTAACTTTTAACTTTTGACGCTTATTAGTTGTTGTCAATAATAACATGAGAAAAGAATAACAATGACAGCAACGAATCATTATAAATCAATAAATTTATCGGAAATAAAGCTGATAAGACAATTAAAAGAAGAACATAAAACAGTTAATGAAATTGCGAACGCACTAGGTAGAACAATAAACTCCATTTATTCTTTTACTAATTACTACTCTTTACCTACAAAAGGATGGACTGAATTAGAAAATGAGATTTTAAGAAATGAATATTTGGAAACACCTGCTAAATTATTGGGACAAAAACTAAATCGTAGTCGTCATAGTATTTATGTTCAAGCGTGTAAATTGGGATTGAAGAAAAATATGATTAGAACTCAGAATTGTAAATCAAACCCAATGGCAAATCTTGATGATTAATCATTAATTATATAGATAAATAAAAACTTTTTAAAATCCTAAAATATTAAAATATAATTAACTTATTCTAAGTATAATTTTGGGTGACTATAAAGTTTGTTATTTTCTTTAATTGCTATTAATTTATTTCTTTTAATCCATTGACGTAGAGTCGTTTCTTTTACCTGAAAATAATCACTTAAATCTCTTAATATTAATAGTGGTTCTTTAATCTTTAATGCTGTAATAATCATTTTTTCTAATCTAGGTTTTAATCCTAAATATAATAGCTCTTTTAATAAACTATAATTTCCCATATCTAAATGCTTTTTAATAGTAGATAAATTAGAGTTAAAAAATCCTTTATGAAAACCTATATCTGCTAACTCTAAGGCTTGATAATATTTATTTCTTTCTGATAATTCAATCCCCTTAATAACAATGGGAGGATAACCTTGAGAAATGGCTAAATAATTAAGTAAAATTCTCCCTACTCTACTATTACCATCTTGAAAAGGATGGATACTTTCAAATAAGGTATGAATACGGGATAATGCTTCTAAAATAGGGTAAGTTTGCCAACAAATTTTACTATATTCACAAAAAATTTTTACATAATTTTCAATGTCAAATTCAGGCGGTTTTACCTTTGCTCCATGAATAATAATTGGATTGATTCTAAACTTACCACAATAATAGCTATATTTATCAATTCCTCTCAATAATTGACTGTGAATAGTACGAATTAAAGCTAAGTCTAAAAAAATAGATTTTTCTCGATAATATTGTAGTCCTAAATCATAAACAAATTGAGATGTACGATAATAATTTAATATTTCTGGTTGGGTTTTTTTTCCTTGTAAGACGGCTTTTAATTCTTCTTCAGTGGCAAAATATCCCTCAATAGATAGTGAATGTCTGGTGTCTTCTTCTAACATATATAACCATTCTTGGTTTTCGACTATGGCTTCTGGGAGTTTACCTAATTCATCTAAGAGTTTTTTTCTTTTGCTGATACTGTCACAATTACTATGAGGCATTTTTCGGTAAAATAGGTTAAAAGTATTGAAAGTTAATGCTTTTATCTACTGTAACAGTTTTGGTGATTTTTGCTATTTGTGACACCTCACTTGTCTATTTTTTATTAGACTTTTTGAGAAAAGATTTTTTATTAGTTTGTAGGAGCAGTTGGGCTTAATGCCTGCCTGTACCGCTTGATTTTTTAATTTTTTAATTAGAATAAAGGTTTATTAATGTCAAAATCTCGTTATCCTGATAATTGGAATGAAATTGCACGAGAAAAAAAAGAAGCTGTTAATTGGGTTTGCCATTCGTGCGGAATGCAGTGTTTAAAACCATCGGATGATATTTCAAAATTAACTAAATCTGAGAGAATGAAAAAGACATTAGTTGTACATCATGCTGATTATAAACCAGAAAATAATCGTCCAGAAAATTTAATCCCTGTTTGTAGCGGTTGTCATTTGTCTTATCATAAAGGTAGAAAAGGCAATATTTCCCTTGGACAATTATCGTTATTTGATAATAATAATTTTAGTTAATATAATAATTAGAACATCATAATATAGGGTTTACAGAGTTTATCAGATGCATACAAAAAATTTAAGTTCTCCTTAAAAAGTTAGATTTAGAGGTAACTATTCTTAGTATAGCAACCCTAAATGAGTTCTAAATTAGAATCCCATTAATTGTCCTGTTCTTATCTTAAGAAAAATTAGTCTTCCTAAGTACATGATTTAAGATTGCTTTAAATTAATAAGAAAATTGTTATTATTAATTAGACATCGACCACAATTAAAAATAAAATCAATTTTAATAAATAAATTGTCAATTAAGAATATTTTATCTCTGATTTCTGCTACCCTCTTACTAATTTCTGGAGATGTCTATTGATTCAATAATTAATTCGATTAATAATATATTTGATTATTTAATTATTGTATTATTAGCTTAACTTTTAAATCGTATTTACTGAAACTAAAAATTTTTATCATTTATTTTTAAAACATTTATTTTTCTTTTAAATAATTTTATAAAACTTCATATTTATAATTTAATTAAATTTATTCAATTCATTTGATTATGATGAACTTTCAATTTACAAATCTGAATTTAACAATAGAAAATTTTCATAATTCTCAATGGCAAGAAGTTATTAATAATTCTGAAAAAAAAGATTGTTTTCACTATAGTAAAGGTTTTTCAAAAAAACTAAAAGAAACTGAGCAAAATAATAATGTCAGTCCAGAACATCAAATCACTTTACTATTGTTATCAAGAATTACATATCCTAAACTAAAACCAGAATCATTAGATCAACCGTTTGCAACAGATGTTATTGAGCAAATTCCTGATGAATATTTTATATTTTTACAAGATTGGGTATCACATATAAATGATTATGAATTAAAAGCAAGAATTGCAGATATTATTTGGATTCGGAAAAAAAATTATCGTATGGCACAACTCGCTATTGATAATTATTTAGAGTCAGCTAAATCCTTGGAAGATCCAGAACATTGGACTTATTCAATAGATAGAATTGAACGTGCTATTCGTTTAGCTTATCAAACTAATCAAAAAATCCAGAAACAAAAAGTTTTTGAACATATTGAAAATGTATTACAAAAATATAATGGAGAAGATCCTCTTTTTTTATCAGCAAAATTGATGGAATTTTTACAAGAATTTAAACAAGGAGATCCATCAATATACGCACCTTTGGCAGAAAAATTAGCTAAGAAAGCTGAAAATAAACATAATTGGAGCTTGGCAAGAAATTATTGGTGTATAGCTATTGGTTGGTATAAAAAAGATAAAAATATTAATTGCGAACGTTGTGCATCTCTAAATTATGCAGAAACTTATATTCAAGAAGCAGAAGATAAAATTAATCAATCACCACCTAGTTATTTAGTCGCCTCACGTTTTTTAGCAAAGGCGATTGAAGCACTAAGAAACATTGGAAATAATCAGAAACGTGAAGAAGAAATACATTTAAAGTTACTTGATTATCAACAAAAATCTACTAGAGAATTAGGACTATTTTCACAAGAAATAAATTTGAGTAACATTGCTATACAAGCAATAAATAGAGTAAAAAGAAAAAAATTTGATGAAGCTATTTATGTTTTAGCTCTGGATTCCAAATCTCCAAGTAAACAAGATATAAAACAACAAACAAAAGATTTAATGGAAAATAGTCTTTTCTACTTATTTCCATCTATTTCTATAAACGAAATGGGTAAAGTGATAGGAATAAATCCCTCTTTAGAAGATGAAATGTGTAAAATTGCCGTTTACCATCAAAATGCTCAAGTTTATGGCATTATTGAGCCTATGAGAAACCAAATAAATTTAGAACATTATGTTAAAGTTAGTGATTTTTACTCATTTGTAGTTGATAATCCTTTTATTCCAAGAGGTAGAGAAGAAATATTTGCGAGAGGACTATATAGTGGTTTGATAGGAGACTTTTTAGTTGCAACACATCTTTTAATCCCTCAAATAGAAAATTCTCTTCGTCATGTTGTCAAAGGTATGGGTAAAATTACATCTTTTTTAGATACGGATAAAGGTGGCATACAAGATGAACATATTATGAGCGTACTTTTTGATGAAAATAAACATCTTAAAGATTTAGAAATTCTTTATGGGGAAGATATTGTCTTTGATTTAGTTTGCTTATTGAATCGAAAAGGTTTTGGCTCTAATTTAAGAAACAATATGGCTCATGGTTTATTAGACATAAATCACTTTTATACATCATCCGCTGTTTATTTTTGGTGGATTACTTTACATTTATGTTGTTTGCATAAAATTTCTAAAAATCAATCTACAGACAAAAACACATAGGGATTTTATGATAAGACTTTAAGTATGATACAAAAGTTTAACAGAGTCAAGAAATTGAAAATATTTCAAGTCAAGATCTAAAACATAGAATGCAAATGATCTAAAACATAACCAAAAGTACTCTTTGCTTTTCTGTTTTGAAAATTTTTAGAATTGATTTAATACAACTTTTAGCTTAAACTAACTCATATAATCGAATGATTTACTTAAATAATGTTAATTAATATTATTCGTATTCAAAGGACGTAAATATGGGTCATGTACGTCTCGGAAAAATACCAACAACAAAAAAATGGCAGTCTGTTGTTTCATTAGTTGCTAATCCTTCTAGTGAGTCTAATAAATCTGAAAAATTGTCTGATAATGTTCATGAACTTGCTAGAGAAACTCTTAACGCTGCACAAAAAGGTTTAGAAAGAGCCAAACAAGATTTTGGGCTTAGATATAGTTTCTATTTATTGACTCAGATTGTTTTAGCAACCAGAGCTTCAGATTGGCAAACAAGTTTAGAAAAAATAGGCATTTATCTTTCTGAAGATGCCACTATTTTTGATTTAACAACAAAAATTCAAACTGTAATTGATGACGTTTTATTCGAGCAATCATGTAGCACAGATATTAGTGAAATTGCACAACAAGCCATTGGAGAAGCATTTAGCTCATTAGCATCGAATCAACAAATTCCTCTTTTTGGAAATACTAGAGATGAACTAATCTCAGTCATTAATCAACTTTCGACAAAAAAAGGGTTTTCCCAGTTAGGTCAGGTATTTTTTGGTCGTTTTATGGCTCGATTTCTTAACTTTTATCTTAGTCGAATTACAGCCGCCAATCTAAATACTGAACAACTGACTAATATTGGCGAATTAACTAAATTTAATGAAGCTTTACAGCGTCATTGTGAACAAAGCGCCAAAATTGTTTATGACTTCTGTGGTCAATGGTATTCAAAAACAGAATTTCAAGAAGGAATCAATCTGGATAATTCTTCAAATTTTATGGCTGTAGCATTGAAAAAATTACAAGCTGAATTAAAACAACAGGAGGCGGAGCTATGATTAAACCCCGTCTTTTTCTTTGTAATGGAGCTATTTATTCGGAGACTTCTGATCGTCAAATAATAGAACTAAATACTCAAGGCTTAGATCCTAACGTTAATGTTCGCTTAGAGAACTTAACCAAGATATTTCTCAAAAATTTATCACCAAGAATTATAGACCTAATTGAGATTGCTTCATTAGTTTTTGCGGCGGATTGTGCTATATCAAGAGGAAGATCAGGGCTAAGCAGCGGTCAAGAATCTTGGGACAGAGATTTTCAATTTATTATTGCGGTGCGTGAACCAAATTTTTGGAATCAAGAGCAAGTCAAACAAAAGCTAATTAGAGTTTTAAATTTTCTTTCTGATGACAAATATATCTTTCAGTTTCAACAATTAACTAATGAACCAAAACAACTTTACTTAGAACTAAATGAACAAGAAAAGTGGACAACGCAAAATATTGATAGAGTTCTCATGTTTTCAGGTGGATTAGATTCTTTAGCCGGAGCAGTTGAAACAGCATCAACTGGAAAAAACTTAATTTTAGTAAGTCATAGAAGTGTTGCAACAATGGACAAACGAGTAAAGCAACTTGTTAAGAAATTACGTCAATTTTATCCAGAAATCACAATAAAGCATATTCCCATTTGGGTTAATAAGGATAGCACAACACTTAGACATGAACATACACAAAGAACTCGATCTTTTCTCTTTTCTGCTTTAGGAACAGCAGTCGCTGAATGTATTAATTCTGATGGCGTGAGATTTTTTGAGAATGGAATTGTTAGTTTAAATTTACCAGTAGCTGATGAAGCAATTAGAGCTAGAGCTTCAAGAACAACACATCCACTAGCTTTATATTGGTTTAGTGAACTATATAGTTTAATAACCGAACGTGATTTTCAAATTGATAATCCTTTTTTCTTCAAAACCAAAACAGATATTGTTTCTATTATTGCTCAAAATAATGCCAGTGAACTTATTGGTTTTACCTGTTCTTGCGCCCATCAAATATATCAATCAAAAACACAATGGCATTGTGGTACTTGTAGTCAGTGTATTGATAGAAGAATTGCCATTTTTGCTGCTAATCAAGAAGAATATGAGCTAGAAACTGATTATGTATCAGATGTCTTTACTGGAAAAAGAAAAGAAGGATATGAAACTAATATGGCAGTTAATTATGCTCGTCACGCTTTTGAGTTAGATAGAATGAGTGATCAAGAAATAGCTACAAAGTTTAATAGAGATATTTCACGGGCTACCCGATCTTTCTCTAAACAAAGTCAAGTTGCTCAACAGATTATAGAAATGCACAAAAGGCACGGATTAAATGTGGCTAATGTTCTTCAAACACAAATTCAAAATAATAGTAAAGCTCTCTTTAATGGACATCTTGAAAAAAGCTCAATGATAGCGATGATTGCTGGTCAAAAACATTTATCTTCTTCATGGCAAAATTATATTCAAAAAATTACAAAAATTCTTAAAAATGGAATACCGACAGCTTGTAAAACCCATAAACCAAAAGATGAACCTCATCTTCAAGAAATATGTGATGGAATTTTACAAGGACATGATTTGACTCTAGTGCGTGAATTTCCTTTTATGCGTTGGTCTTCTTGTTTTACTAAACCAGATTGGTCTGCCGAACATTTACAACTTTGGATTGAATTAAAATATGTTAGAAAAAAAGAAGATATAAGACCAATTACAAGAGATATAGCTGAAGATATTACTAAATATGGAGACAACAATCGTCGTGTTTTGTATATTATTTATGATCCGCAACATTTAATTATTGACGAAGCTCAATTTAGTGAAGAGATTCTAAAAAGAGAATTTATGAAAGTTGAATTTATTAGATAAGATATTTAATTTAATTTTAGTTTTTATAGATATTTATGCAAATAAAAGCTATTAGTTTATGGCAACCTTGGGCTTCTTTAATAGCTTTCAATTATAAAAAGTACGAAACAAGATCTTGGTCAACCAATTACAGAGGAAAAATTTTAATTTGTTCTGCAAAAATAAGTAAGCCTTATTTAAAGGATATAGCAAATTATTTAGTTAATAAACATGAATTAAATAATTTTTATAAGGATTGGAATGAATTTCCTTTTGGAAAGGCAATTGCGATATGTAATTTAACAGATTGTATAAAAATAACTCCTGAGTTACTAGCTAAACAATCACAATTAGAAATAGATTGCGGAAATTGGGAATTAGAAAGATATGCTTGGAGATTGAAAGATATTAAGCCAATTATTCCATTTCCAATAAAAGGAAAACAAAAATTTTTTAATACTAATTACAATCATCAATAAATTATAAAAAAATTAAAGACTAATTATATATAATAATTTTATATATAATTAGTCTTTAACAATCTTATCCCAGTTCTAAATCTTTTGTAATATGGAAAAAGAAAAGGGATCCCAAAGGGATCTGCTTCGCAGCACGCCTTTCTAATCAATTTGAACTCTTATTGTTTTATTGCATCCATATCTAGGTTAGTATAGATGTGAGATTAGAGATATAAATATCCGTATTATATAAAAACGTATTTGGATTAAGTTGGGCAAACTTCACAGCACTACTTGAACCTGTTCCGTCAGGGTCAAAGAATAAATCTCCTGTACTGCGGTTATAGATAAATCTTGTACTAGAGCTAGTTGCTGATGAACCGAGAGAAAATTCAGTATCTGAAAGAAAACGGTTTTTACTTATGCCACCGAAATATCCAGACGTTATCACGATCGTATCATCATAGCTATTAAAGTCTGAAATTCTGGTTACTCCTTGTCCGTAACCTTGAAAAGCAAAGCTGTCTTGACCTGCTCCGCCAGTAAATGAATCATTGCCAAAACCACCTACTAAAGTATCATTACCAGTACCTCCAGTCAAAGTATCAACATCATTGGCTGAAGAACCAAAAGGATTCCATCCTGATAAACTGTCATTACCGGCACCACCATCGAGATAGTCATTTCCACCGTCTCCAAACATTGCGTCATTTCCATCACCACCATAGAGTAGATCGTTCTCTGTACCACCACTTAAACAGTCATTACCTTGATCTCCATAAAGAGTATCAATACTGGCTTCTCCATAGAGAGTGTCATTATCGTAACCACCGTAAAGTTTATCACTACCTATTCCACCCCAGAGGGTATCTTTTCCATATCCTCCTAATAGAATATCATTGCCATCAGCTCCATATAATCTATCGTCTCCATAACCCCCGTCAAGGTAATCATTCCCAGAGTTAAGCTCTGCGACGTTTGCTGATCCTCCATACAAAACATCATTACCATCTTTTCCTGAGAGTGAATCATTCCCCCCTAAACCGTAAATTTTATCTCCCAGAATATCTCCTATTAGAGAATCATTTCCGTTTGTTCCATTAATAGTTAAACCTAGATTAATGGGACCAAATAAACTCATACCTAATGTAATCATTTTTTCTTTCCTCGAATTTCAATTTTTTAACTTTTTTAGGTTGATTTCTTTATCAGGATTGGCTATTACTGTTACGCAAAAATTTTAAAATTCCTGATGTTAATCTTCTTGATTGTTGATTTCTTTATCAGGATGAGCTATTACTTTTCCGCAAAAATTTTAAAATTCCTGATATTAATCTGCTTGGTTGTTACTGATTTCTTTATCGGAATTAGCCATTAGACATCGACCATATTTGCGACAATGAGGGCTGAAGCCCTTACTACAAGTCTGTAAAAAATGTTTTCTGGAGATGTCTAATAAATTGTAAAAGCCCTTGATAGTAAACCTTCGAGCAATGTTATTTTGAGCTTTTTTTGTTAAGGATATGTTTAATTTCTTTGCTCAAGATTTCGGCAATTTTGCGAGTTTCTCTCAGGTGAGTTGCTTTATCAGGAGTAGAGGCAATAATCTTAATTCGCTCCTCCAAAAAAGCTTTAAAAGCCGGGTTACGTTGCTCTAATAGTTTAGCCGCCTCAATTCTAGCTTCTCTATCTGGTACATAAGAGTCATCTACATGAATTCTATGATCAAGTAAAGCAACAGCCAAGACTCCATAAACGGCAGTGCGTACTTCCTCCGCTAAATTTAGCCGTCTCCCTTGAACCATATCTTCGGTTGTTTTTGTCAATAAAGTGCTAATAAAAATTCTGCCATACTCATCTACTGCACTATCTTTAAGAAGTTCTGCTAAAGGTTCAGAAAAATGTCCTAATGCGTCAAAAGAAGTATCTGTAATGTGCCCAACAAAATGAGAAATTTCTCGATTGGCAAAATGCGTTAGTCCTCGATTTACAGCTTGTCTTGCTTGTTGTCCCGTTGTCATACGATTTTTCAAAATATCTTCAATACATTCATCACCTGCTTTTTTCGTTAAAACGAATGTTACATACCCATTAACCAATGAGCCTCCTGGAATCCAATTAAGTAGGGTATGTGCCATTGCAGTGCCTTTAACTGTAAGACGAGCAATAGCAGAAACTATGTGGATTCCTCTAGCTTTATTCTCAGTTACTGATAACTCATCACAGATTTCATTAATCATACTTATAGTAAAACCTGTAAGAACAATTCTATCCAAACCAAACTGACCACCGACAAAACCTATAGTTGCGGCTGTCACAGCGTGTAAATTGGCGTATTCTTCGATAATTTTTCTTGCTCTTTGAATTTTATTTTGATTCATAATTATTGATCTCCTCTACAATAAAATTAGGTTTCTTGATTGATATATCCGGATTTACTTATTGCTTTTACGCAAAATAGTTAAAATCCTAATATGAATCTTCTTGGTTGTTGATTTATCTCTCAGGAATTAGCTATTACTGTTCCATGAAAATTATTGAATTTGTTATAAAACTTTACAATTTACCTGAAGTTCGAGAAGAAACTCTTATTTATTTCTAGGATGATCAAACTTTTATATGGGCATAAGTTATAAGTTAAGACGCATTTAAAAGGATTGCGATACTTAACAAGGTCATAATTTGAATGTTTCAAAAATTCCTCTTGTCTCTTCCATGAGTGCCTACCCTCACCACTATCTTTATATTCCTTTACTGAGTATATAAATATGGGCAAAGAAAAAACCGAACTGAACATTTAACGCCATTCACCTTGTAATATAAAAGCAGACCAATAATAAGGAGCATTACCTTCTTCCCACATAGATAATTGAGCTTTTCTTAAGGCTTGAGCGGGGGTTAAGTTTTCTTGTAATATTCCTTTATAAAAACGAGTCATTAATTCTGCCGTCATTTCATCGTTAACTTTCCATAAACTTAACATTAATCGAGATGTACCAGCATACATAAAACCCCTTGTTAAACCGACTATTCCCTCACCTTTAACGTCTTTTCCTAAGCCACTTTCACAGGCACTTAATACAATTAAATCGGCTGGTAAATTAAGGTTAAATATATCAGGTGTCATTAATAAACCGTCTTGTTGTTCACCTTTTTCATTGACTAAAGACAGGACAATTCCTGATAATTCGGGATTAATTCCATTTAAAAAGCCATGGGTTGCTAAAAGAATAAAGCGATATTTACTAAGTTCTGGATTGTTAATAGCGGTTAAATTTGCGTCAAAATCTAAGAATTTTTTACTATCAGAATTAGGTACTAATTTTAAGATATTTTCTGCTTCTTTTCTTGTTCCTTGTAAACGATCGAAAACTAATTTTCCATCTCTGGTTGGAAAACTTCTAGTTAATCTTTCAAGGGTTAATGAACTTAATAAATTATTTTGCTTGAGATTATTTTGAACTGAATTATTATTGGTAGGATTATTGTTATTAAAATTTCGATTATTTGGGACTGAATTATTATTAGTAATTCTGGGATCATTGGCTGTAAAAACTGGATCTGCTAAAACCGCTAATGTTTTTTGATTTGCTGGACGTTTAGCCATATTTTCACGGATTCCTATAATAACTGAAGCGGAAGGTAAGTTAACAATTTCATGGTCAAATATTAAGGGTTTAAAGGTTTTTGGTGTGCTATTTAGACTAGCTAAACTGTTAAAAGGAATATACTGTAAACCACCATCGGGGACAATTATTAATCTTTTATTAGTTAATTGTGACTTTGCTGGTGCTAATAATTTATCAGTTAATTGAAATGCTTTTTGAGCAGTGGTTTTACGGCGATTACTCTTACTTGAATCTGCAATTAAATTCTTAAATTCATTTGCTAAAGTTTCAATTTCCTTTTTATTTGCTAAGGTATAACTGGTTAAAGATTTTGGAGTAATTACCCAGAAATAACTCTCTTTTTCTCCTAACCAATAAGATAATAAAACGGTATCTTGATCTAATTGTTGTTGAATGTCTTTGAGGTTTTTAAGTTTAATATTTTCTGGTTGACTTATTTCTGCATAACGGGGATTTTGAGTGCGAATTTCTCCTTCAACTTGCTGTAATTGAGTGGTTATATCTGCAATTTCTCTTTTAATAGTTTTAAGTTGTTCTTCTGAATATTTCCCTTGAGTTAATTGGAGTTGATATTGGGTTTTACTTCTTAATTTGCTTAATAGTTGTTGTTCTTTTTCTTTTAATTGAGGATTAATATCTTTACGAATATCGGCGTTAGCTTCGTTAAGTAAATCTATTAAACCACGAGCTCGTGCTTGTTCGCTAACTTCAAAAGCGGTGATATTATAACCAGCAGAGGGGTTTTGCTGATGTAATTCCATCAATAATTCGATATAAAACTTATAGTAATCTTGAACGGTTGCAAAGTAAGATGTGCGTAAATCTTGACTGGCAATATTTATGCGTAATTTTTCGATAATGGCGATCGCTTCTTTGATGTTTGTGAGAGCGTTTTGTAGATTACCCTGACTTTTGTGTGTGCCAGCGATGTTATAGAGAGATTTAGCTTCACTGGGGCGATCGCCTATTTGTCTAAAAATAGCTAAAGCTTGGTTAAAATTGTCTAAAGCTTTTTGTTTGTCTCCTAAATATAAATAAATACTACCAATATCATTCAAAGTTGTTGCTTGACCAGTACGATCTCCTACTTGTATTGAAAGAATTAAAGCTTGGTTAAAATTTACTAATGCTTTTTGTTTATCTCCTAAATATGAATAAAGACTACCAATATTATTGAGAGTTCCAGCTTCTCCAGAACGATATCCGAAGGTTTTTTGTAAAAGTAAAGCCTGTTGGTAATAATCTAAAGCCTTTTGTTTATCTCCCAGATCTGAAAAACTTATACCAACATTATTAAGAGTGGTAGCTTCTTTAAAACGATTTCCCACTGCTTTGTTTAAAGATAAAGACTGTTTGTAATATTTCAAGGCTTCCGAATACTCTCCCAACTTATGGTAGACAATTCCTATATTATTGAAAGTGTCAGCTTCTTTAGAACGATCAATCACTGGCTTGTATAAAGATAAAGCGTGTTGATAATACTTAAGAGCTTCTGAATATTTTCCCAAATCATCATAAATAACTCCTATACCATTGAGAGTGCTAGCTTCTCCAGAAAGATTTTTCTCTGCTTTCCATAAAAATAAAGCCTGTTGGTAATAGCGTAAAGCCTTTTGTTTCTCTCCTAAATCATCATAAATAACTCCTATATTATGGAGAGCGTTAGCTTCTCCAGAACGATTTTTTTCCGCTTTCCATAAAGATAAAGCCTGTTGGTTATAGCGTAAAGCCTTTTGATTCTCTCCTAAATCTGAATAAGCTGCCCCTATACTACTAATAGTAATAGCTTTCCCAGAAAGATTTTTTTCCGCTTTCCATAAAGGTAAAGCCTGTTGATAATAACGTAAAGCCTTTTGTTTCTCTCCTAAATCATTATAAATAACTCCTATATTATTTAGGGTCATAGCTTCTTCAGAAAGATTTTTCCCCGCTTTCCATAAAGATAGAGCCTGTTGATAATAATCTAAGGCTTTTTGTTTCTCTCCTAAATCTGAATAGATATTTGCGAGATTACTAAGAGTAGCTGCTCCTCCGATTATATTTGATATTTTGTGATATAAAATATAACTTTTTTGAAATTTAACTATTGCTTGTTGCAATGATTCTGCTGTACCTTGTTGAAATAGTTGATACCCTTCATTAAATAAATTTTCCGCTTCATTTTGTATTACTTCTTGATTTGATTGTAAGGTTATTAATGATTTGATTGGGAATTTTGTTAGTACAAGGTAGAATATTCCCATCAAGCTAATAGTAGCAAGTGGAAACAATCGCTTTAAAAATGACTTATTCATTTAATTTACAAACTCCAAAATTCATAATTACTTAAACAAAATCATGGCTTTAAGGTAGTATTTTTTCGGTGGCTAAATTCTCTAATTGTTCTACTTTTAAAAACTCAGTCCAAGCCGATAAAACATTAGAATCATCGGGATATTCTTGGCGTAACTTCGCTAAACTAGCTAAAGCATCATACCACCAACCTTGCTCTGTATAAATGGTAATTTTTTCTTCAATATTTGCTGTTTCTAGCTGTTTTAATACAGTATCATTGGGAGTAATTTTATCAAGACTTACTGCACCTTCTACGGTTTCAGTAATGGGAATTTGAGAAGGATTACAAGGGGTATTTGCTTCTGCAAAAATAAAAGAAAATGTCCAAGAATAAGTTTGACCTTTTTCTATGGATACATTATTTGGTAGAGGAATATTAATAATTCCGGGAGTAGGTTTTATGGGTAATTTAACCTTATAAATTTCTTCTTCTTCCTCGTTTAATAAAATAAATTCGTAGTTATAATTTTCCTTAGATTGATAGGGTAAATAAACAAAAAAAGTAGGATTATTAGAGTTAGTTAAACCTTCAATGGCAATGGGAACTAAAGCTGTTAACGTTCCTTTTTCATTCTTTTGACTGCTTAATAAATCACCACAACTACCACGACTCCCTCCTGTGGCTACTTGACGACGACCCGGTTTTCCGACATTTTTAGGTTTATTCCAATTTATTGGAATTAAAAATCTTGGTTTATTTTTAACTTCTGCTTGAGAATTAACAGGAAGTGCTGATACCTGATTAAGCTCTGATGTATCTTCATCTTTAGGTTGATTCCAATTGATGGGGATTATTGAGATAAATTTGTTAGTAATTGGAGATTTAGAATTAACAAGAATAATAATTAAAGTTCCTAATATTAAGAGAACAAGATTAATTTTTAAGAAAAAAGATTTCATAAAATTAGTTATAAATTTTTTTAGAGTAAATATTATTAATAATTATTTATTAAAATTGATTTTAAATAATCACTTTCATCATAACTTCAATGAAAATAAATATTGTCAAAACTTTAGTAACACTTTCAACCCCAATAATATCATTATTAACGATGAGTCGATCGATCGCCCAAGAGTGGCATCCTGATGCCGTTATTCAATCAATGTATGCAGGTGTGGCTTATATTCATGGTTATAAGGCGATTCCTAGAGTTTATAAACCAATTCCTGCGGGTAGTCGAACTAGATGTGGTGTTATGGTAGCAATGAATGCTTTTTATTGTCCACTAGATCATTCAATTTACATCAGTAACGATATGATAGCATTTGCTTATCGCTTTGGAGATGCGGCTTTAGCTTACATAATTGGACACGAATATGCCCATGCTATGCAAAATGCCTATGGCTTTAATCGAAATAATAGTCACATAACTGAGTTACAAGCCGATTGTTTGTCTGGTTTTTATATGAAGGCTGTACCAAATATAGTATTTGATCAACGAGATATTCAAGAAATCCAAGCACTTGCTTACAGTATAGGAGATCATAATAGATGGTCTCGTAATCATCATGGTACACCATCTCAAAGATTAAAAGCCGTTACTATTGGGATGAGTGCATCTAATCTATTAGGTTGTTTTTAAATCAAGATAAGTGGAGGAAAATCAAATAGACTTTATTAATAAATAAAATATCATAAGGGGAGTATAAATCATGTTGAAAAATGTTGAATAAATTTATAATAATGAAAAAATAAAACTCCTAAAAAATATTAATACTATTCTGTTAAAGACGAAAACAATTCTTACTTTTTTAAAGAATATTTCCAAAATAAAGCAATAATATCAGATACGTTCAAATAGTTAATAAAACGAGGTAAAATTATGATTCAAAAACTAATTAATATATCAGAAAATCAAGACATTAACTTAAAAACTTTAGCTAGTAATTTAGGTTTATCAGAAGATGAATTAATTGCCAATATTTTAAATAAATTTTTACAATAAAATAGGGTTTTAAATGATCCCTTAGAGGATTTTTTAGCAGAAGCAGAGACTATTTCTCAAACTAATAAGTTACCTAAAAAATACAAATTTAATCGTCAAGAACTTTATGACTAAAATTAATCAATATCGTTATTTATTAGATACTAACATTATCAAATTGAATCAGCTAGTTTGCATTTAAGTCGAGGAGTGAGGGTAGCTTCAAGGGAAGAGTAGAATTTCTCGAAAATACTAATAATTTTAATCAAATTGATCCTTTAAAGAAAGCAGTATTACTATAACTAATTCACATCGAGATAATCTTCTAAAATTACCTCAATATCCCTAATTCCATGAATCACTCTCAATATCTCTATCCCGTTTTCAATCAAACAATAAAAAATTAAATATTTTCTAAATCCTTTAATACCTATTTGTCTGATGTCAGCAAGTTTTGGGTGAGAAAATTGACAGAGTCTCCCCATTTGAGGAAAATTTCCCAATTCTCTAAAAGTTTCTTCCGCCGCCAACAGAAAACTATCAGAGGCTTCTAGGTTGTTTTCCCCGATATATGTAGCAATTGCGATTAAATCAGAGATAACTTGTGGTCTTTTTTTAATTTCGCCCATTATTTCTTATTTTGTTGACGATTAGCTAATTTTTGGGCTACAGCTTGACGAATATCGAGCCAATCTTGTTCAGTCATATCGGTAGCTTTGCCCGATTCTAAACCCTCTAATAGTAAAGTTTCTAATCTTTGTGTAGCTTGGCGTTTTTGCTCTTGGCGAATTAAATCTCTGATATATTCACTAGCGGTACTATAACCCAAAAGAGCCATTTGCTGGTCAATATAAGTACGCATTGATTCTGGTAAAGATATATTCAGACTTGTCATAGGGATTCATTAATAGGGTTAGTCACTTCAATTATGGCAATTTTTGTCATATACTGTCAATTAGATGGAATAGTTAATGAGAAAATAAGAGCTACAATTTAATTAAAAAGATTTATTTAAGTTGACAAATCTAACACAATAATAATTAATAGGAGTAAATTATGTTAAAAAGTGTCGAAGGAATTTACGAATAAGGAGAAATAAAACTCTTAGAAAATATGGATAATATTCCTCAAAAAACCAAAGTAATTGTTACTTTTTTAACAAATATTCAAGATTCTGAAAAAGTAGTTATTCATTCATCATCAAATCAAATTTCATCATCAAATCAGGTTTTAAGTAATGAAGAAATTGACAAAATTTTGGAATGTTATCGTCAAGAAAATAAACCACGTCTTTTAGGTTTATCTAAGGGATTATTTAAAGTTCCTGATAATTTTAATAAACCTTTACGACACGAAATTTTAAATTTATTTAAGGCATAATGAAACTAAAAATCAGGAGACAATAAAAAAAATAAGTGAATTTATATTAAAAAAGGTATAAAATAGATTGGCATAACCTTAAAATTAAATTTTAATGTCAGATAAATCGATCCAATGGATTGGCACATCGAAAGATGATTTAAAAACATTTCCAGAGGACGCAAAACGTAAAGCTGGTTTGGAACTAAGGTTGATTCAGCAAGGAAAACAGCCTATTGATTTTAAACCCATTCCTATTGTTGGTAAAGGTACTGAAGAAATTAGAATCTCGACGGGGGATATTTACCGAGTGTTTTATGTGGCAAGATTTCCAGAGGCGGTTTATATTCTCCATGCCTTTGGGAAAAAAACTCAAAAAACCTCAAAAAAGGATATTGAGTTAGGACAAAAACGCTATCAGCAAATGATTAAATTAAGACAAGAATTATAAAAAAATGCTTACTACAGAAAAAATAGAAGTTACGAAAGGTAGCGATAATGTGTTTGAAGATTTAGGTTTTTCACCTACAGAGGCAATGAATCTAAAAATTAGGGCTGATTTAATTATTGAATTACGCTCTTTTATTTTAGAAAAAGGTTGGACTCAGCAAGAGGCGGCACAATTTTTTGATGAAACTCAGCCTCGAATTAGTAACTTAATGAATGGTGATATATCTCGCTTTAGTGTGGATAAATTATTGAATATGGTTGTAAAAACAGGGTTGAAAGTAAAATTAGAAATTTTATCAAATTGAATAAGCTAGTTTGCATTTAAGTTGAGGAGTTAGGGTAGGAAAAAGGGAAGTTTCTAAGAGGGAAGAGTTAAGGGTTAGTCACTTCAATTATGGCAATTTTTGTCATATATTGCCAATCCAGTGGTGGAGTTAATGAGAAAATAAGAGCTAAAATTTTTTGAGGTATGTTTCCAATTAAAATTACAGTTATCCGATTAAATAATTAATGTTTCCTAAATCCAATCTTAATTATGAAAAATATCTCCCTAAAAACTATTGTTAATTTACAATTAATAAGTCTGTCTATTCTAGGAACAATAGCGATATTTTCGCCTTTATTTTTAAGAGTAAATCCCGTTTTAAGTCAAAATAATCTTAATACTATAGATGAGAAAAAAGCGGAAGCCGATCGATTAAGTAAGTTGGGTACACAACAGTATCAAAATGGTCAATTTAAGGAAGCATTAGAGACTTTTCAACAGGAATTAATTATTAGAAGGGAAATCGGCGATCGAGCAGGAGAAGGTGCAATTTTCAATAATTTGGGATTAGTTTATGATAATTGGGGAAAATACGAGGAAGCATTAAATTATCATCAACAGGCTTTAGTTATTAGTAGAGAAATTAAAAATCCTTTCAATGAAAGTATTGATCTCAATAGTTTAGGGGTTATTTATGAGAAATTAGGAAAATATGAGGAAGCCTTAAATTACCATCAACAATCCTTAAAAATTAGTAGAGAAATTAAAAATCGTGAACGAGAAGGTATTGCTCTCAATAGTATAGGGAATGTTTATCATAAATTAGGAAAATATCAAGAAGCCTTGAATTATTATCAACAGGCTTTAGTTATTAGTAGGGAATTTAAAAATCCTTTCAATGAAAGTATTGATCTCAATAATTTGGGTAGAATTTATAGGATTATGGGAAAGTACGCAGAAGCTTTAAATTATCATCAACAGGCTTTAGCTATTACTAGAGAAATAGATGATAATAAACAAGAAAGTATTATATTTAATAGCTTAGGTTATGTTTATAATCAACTAGGAAAATATGAACAAGCCTTAAACTATCATCAACAATCTTTAAAAATTGATGAAAGGGTAAGCAATAATTGATTTAATGAAGCAATTGCTCTTAATAATTTGGCTAGTGTTTACGATAATTTAAGAAAATATCCAGAAGCCTTAAACTATTATCAACAGGCTTTAACTCTTGTTAAAGAAATTGGCAATCGCTCTGGTGAAGGTGATACTTATGCTAATATAGGATTCCTATTCGCCAAGCAAAACAATTTCAGTGAATCCGAAAAATATTTAACCTCAGCCATTGAAGTATTTGAATCTCTTAATAGTAAGAAATTACAAGACACTGATAAAATTTCTCTCTTTGATAGATATATAAATAATTACTCAATCTTACAAAAAGTTCTGATAAAACAAAATAAAACTCTTCCAGCCTTAGAAATAGCAGAAAGAGGTAGAGCCAGTGCATTTAAAGAACTTCTCGCTAAACAAATTTCTCCTCAAGAAACCCCCATTACTATCCCTACCATCTCCCAAATTCAAAACACCGCCAAAACTCAAAAAGCTACCTTCGTTCAATACTCTATTATTCGAGATGAATTTGATGTAAACGGTAAAAAGGAATGGTTAGATTCGCAACTTTATATTTGGGTAATAAAACCCGATGGAGACATTCAATTTCGTTCGGTAAATCTTCAGGAGAAAAATGTAAAATTGGCTCAATTAATCCCTCAATTTCGCACCTATTTAGGTATTCGTGGAGATAATAAAATTGCCTATAAAATTGGGGATAAAGTTCGGTTAAAAAGCGATCGATCTAGAGACTTAAAATATGATCCTTGGGTAATTGTATCCGTAAACGCAGACAAAGGAATAATTCAAGTAACAAACCCCCTTTGGAATGACCAAAAACAAACCAAAGAAATTACTATTAATGATATTAATCAAGACGCAGATTTAAGCAATTCCCTACAGAAATTACATCAAATATTAATAGAGCCTATAGCTGATTTACTGCCCAAAAATCCAGAAGAAAAAGTAATTTTCATTCCTCAAAAAGAATTATTTGGCGTACCTTTTCCCGCCCTAGCAGACAGTAATAATCAATATCTGATTGAGAAACATACTATCTTAACAGCTCCTTCCATTCAAGTATTAGATTCTACTCACAAATTACGGCAAAAACCCGTTAATAATGCACAAAATATCCTGATAGTAGGTAATCCTAGCCCCATGCCTTCTGGTTGGCAACCCTTAAAATATTCCGAAACCGAAGCCAAAGAAGTAGCCCAAATTTTGCAAACACAACCAATTTTAGGGAATCAGGCAACCAAAGCCAATATCATTAAACAACTACCCCAAGCAAAAATAATTCATTTTGCCACCCATGGCACATTTGCAGATCAAAATGGATTAGATAGTTATATCGTTTTAGGGGTAACAAACTCGAAAAACACGAATAATAACGATATTGTCACCACTACAAAAACTGATAATGGCATCCTGAGAAGTGCTGATAATAGCGAAATTTTTACTCCTAAAAATACCAATAATGATGACATCCTAACCACTGCAAACATCAATAATAATGACATCTCTACCACCAGAAATAACAATAATAGTGACATCCTAACTACTGGAAACATCGATAATAATGGTATCTCTACCACCAGAAATAACAATAATAGTGACATCCTAACTACTGGAAACATCAATAATAATGACATCTCTACTCCCAGAAATAACAATAATAGTGACATCCTAACCACTGCAAATATCGATAATAATGGTATTCTTACCGCCGCCGAAATATTTAATCTCTTTGAAAAGAATCAACTAAGTGCAGAATTAGCGATTTTGAGTGCCTGTGAAACAGGAAGAGGGGAAATTACTGGGGATGGAGTAATTGGATTATCTCGCTCCTTAATTAGTGCAGGTGTTCCTAGTGTAATCGTTTCCTTGTGGGCGGTGGATGATTTAGCTACCTCAGAATTGATGGTAGAATTTTACAAGCAATTGAAATTAACGGGAAACAAAGCCACTGCTTTACGGAACGCTATGTTAGTAACTAAGCAGAAACATCCAGACCCTCGTTTATGGGCAGGATTTACTCTCATTGGGGAGGCGGAATAATTATCTTAAGTTTGTAGTGATGGCTTTAGCCATTTTCAAAAAGCCTTAAAAGGCTTACTACTAAATAAATTATTTCTCAAAAAAAGAGTCCATCGCATTTTCATAAATTTGGTAATTGTTCATAATTTTGGAGATGCTTATCTAAAGACCAAATATAAACTCTTCTGCCTTGATTCTGATTACAAAGTTTTTGCCAATCGTGAATAATTGATAAATCACCTAATCCACTGCCACCCATTGCTGAATCAGGAAATTGAAGGAGTAATTTATTTAAGTCTTCTGAATCTAAAAAGCTAATGGGAGTAAAAGGGGATTTTCCAATTAAGGCAAGTTGAACTTGGGTTACAAATTTTACGGCACATTGACGACGTTGATTACCATTGCCATTTTGAGCAATATGATTTCCCGTTTCTATAATAGTTGCCATCGGTAAAAACAGAGATTCATTGGCTTTTATTTTTTCCCCTAACTGTTGCATGATTTGTCGATGTTGACTTGCTTTTTGAGGTACATTCAAAATCTCCACAAAAACAGATGTATCAATTAAACATACTGCTCCCATTAAGCTACCTCTTCTAATTCTTTTAACCATTGGAGAGCGTCTAATTGACGTTGTTCAGGAGTTGATTTATCTTTGAGGAAACGATCGAGTACTTGCTTCGTCATTAATTGTCCTAATGTACCCTGAGCGATTAATTCAGGAAAACGGTCTAAATCAGCTAATCGCACAATGCGACTGTCACCGAATTGAGGATCTCGATAGCAACAAAGCACATCTCCTAGAGCATTATCTGGCACTGCATCTAATAAAGCTGGATTATGGGAAGTAATTAGTACCCTTAGCTTTCTTTCGGATGAGATCGTTTGAATTTGTTTAACAAGATTATCTGCCCGACTGGGATGAACACCATTATCGATTTCTTCGATAATAACGAAAGTTCCTTCCACAGCACTTAATAAAGTTGCACCAATGGCTAAAACCCTGAGAGTACCATCGGATAGTAAAGGTGCATCGATCGATCGTTCATGGTTGCCAAAGGATTCCACTAACCTAACCATGACATCATTGCGTTCAGTGGTGATAAAACTAATATCAATAATATCTTGTTCTGGCAGTGAACGAATAAAGTCTAGTAGTTTATTTTTTTCTTCTTCGCCCTTTTGACAAATGGAATAAAGGACACTGGAAAGATTAGATCCATCCTCCTTTATATCATTATCTTTAGCATAAGTATAATCACGCATAACCGCAGGACGAGGATCTAAAAAGATAATATTTCTGAGAGTTTCTCTAATTATTTTTGTCACCGCAGGGATTATTTTCTGTGATTTACTGTCACCCTTACGAAAACGACTGGGGGTTTCTAATTGATAAAAAATAGCTTGACGATTAGAGCAAGGAATGTGAGGTTTATTTTTGCCCTTTTGGAAGTTGTTATACATGACGCTAATTTCATCAGTATGGGGATTCGCTTCACTATCAATTTTGTATAGAGGTACAGTCTGTTTATCATTGGTAACAGTTTCCCCTATAACAATCAGTTGTTCTGCTAATTGTCCGATTTCAATCTCAAAATTTGTCCAGCCATCGGGAGCATTATCTATATGTCCTCCTAAGCTAAAACATAATTCTCTTTCTCCAAAAAGGTCGATCGCCTGTCCTCGAACTACGGTATCTCCACTTTGTATATTACGTTCAATATCATCTAAACGACTACCTTTAGCTAACCAAGATAATAAGCGGATTCCTTCGAGGGCATTACTTTTACCCGAAGCATTAGCACCGATTAAAAAAGTGGTTGCTGATAGGGATAGGGTTGCTTCCCGATAACTTTTGAAATTACGAAGGGTGACTGATGTTAACATATATTTAACTATATTTTTTTATATAGCGTTTATCTAAATAGTAAGGTACACCTATTTCTTAATAATAATGGGTTTGAGTATGCTCTGGAGTACTTCATAAATATAAGAATGGCTATATATAGCAATACTAAGTATCTAGGCTAAATTAATTGTATAGAACCCATTTGGTATCTTTTTTAGAATGGTTACATAATAATGATTTCAGAAGAAATACTTTAATCTCGTCAAAGCCTTTTGTTATTTGGGTTACAGGCGTAAATATCAAATAGGTTCTATAAGCTAAGACGCATTTAACTTACATTTTTGATTAATTTTTAAAAATGACTCAAACTCGCTTTCTGTTGCATGAGTGCCTCTTGTCTCTTGCTACCTCTTGCCTACCCTCACCAGTCAACTTAGATGCGTTTGAGCTTACGATCGAGTCATTGGTAGAGGGAATTTAGAGCAGATTTATCCTATGGATGATCGTAATCCTCTATCTTTAAAAACGGAACTTTTAGTCGATTCATATTGCCTTACAAATAATCATTTTGTGCTTAATTTTTATATCTTCTGATTTGGCAGTTTTTCCGCAAATTTTCTGGTTTAGGACATTATTTTTTCAATTAGTAGTCAAAATTACTTTAGGCAACCGTGAATCCCAACTTCAATGATGAATAGGCTTAGATTGAGTGATGATGGGTTGTCATATTAGGAATGCTATATTATATTTGTGACTTAATCATTAGAGTTAAATAAATGCAGATAACCAAAACAGAATTTAAAGCCCAGTTAGAGGAACTTTTAAACAGAATCCAGACAGAAAATGAGGAAGTTATTATTGTTGATAATGGTGAGCCAATATTTAAAGTCATGAAGTATCAACCAGAGTCTGTTAGCACTGCTGAATTATTTGCACCCTTCAGAGGTAAGGTCAAATATTACGAGGATTTAACTTCTCCCACAACGGAAGAATGGAGCGAAGTATGAAAATAGTCTTAGATACTTGTGCTTTGATTTGGTGGAGTTTAGATCCTGATATGCTTTCCCCTTCGGCTCGAAATCTTTGTGATGTGATGGAAAAAAACAAAAATGGTTTAGTTGCTTCTATTTCACTTTGGGAAATTGCACTTAAAGTTAAAAAGGGTAAATTGGATTTAGGTATTGATATAAATACTTACATAAATATTCTCGATCGTTCCGATGTAATTAAAATTATTTCTGTGGACGTAGATTTATGGCTAGATAGTATCAATTTAGACTGGAAACATCGAGATCCTGCGGATAGAGTTATCGTAGCTTTAGCAAACAACTATCAGGCTCAATTAATTACTAAAGATACTATAATCAAGGATTTTTATTCTTTGACTGTATGGTAATTAACTTTTTGTATAGAAATCATTTGGGTGCGTTTTTTATGGTTACGGGGTACAAAAATAAAATTAAAGTTTACCTGATTAAAGGATTTGAGCGTACCTCATAAGGGTAGAAATTGCTATATATCTTATCTTCTGATAAACCTGAGTGCCTTTTTCCCATACATAATTTATCATTGAAATAGAAGAGCAAAAATTATTTATTATAGATTTTATTCGCCATCATTTGAATACGAGGAAAACGTAATTGTTTCATTTGGGGTAACATAAAATTAACAATTTGTTCAATGCCTGAGTCAAAGGTAATAATACCACTTTGGAGAGCTAACTCCAGATTATTTTTTAGCCTCGATCGAAGGGCTGGAAGAGCATCTACAAAATAAAAATTACTGATATTATAAGGGAGATTACCTCTAAATTTTTCTGCTATTAACACTGTACGATTAAAAATCTTTCTCCGCTCTTCACTTTCTTCAATTAAGTTCATAAAATTTAAGACAAAAATTGCTATATTAATACCACGATGGAATAACCAATTTCTTAATTTGTCCATTTCACTCATACTCAAAGGTTTTCGTGCATCTATCACGGGAATTACCAAATCAACCGTTAAAAGTTGGTTGTAAATAAATTCGTCTTGTGTATCTATATCATTAGTGCCGGGTAAATCAATCAATTCCACACCTTTAGCTAATAAAGGATGAGGATATTCTACTTCAATGGAAAGAATATCTTGGGGTATCTGCCGTGTGTGATCTAAAACCGCAAATTGTTGTAAAATTTCTGTACCATCTTGATATATCTCTTGATGATCATGAGTAATAATACGAGTTTTTATTTTTTGCCCATATTTAATCACAATAGCTGTGGCAGTAGTCGGAAATAAATTGATAGGTAAACAATTAGTACCTAAAAAAGCATTAATTAAGGTAGATTTACCATGATTAAAAGGAGCAAAAACTGCAAGACGAAGTTTAGAATAATAAAAATGATTACAAACAACTTCTATGTCACGTTTGATAAAAGATAAATTCAAAGATTCATAATCAATATTTAATAATTCTTTGATTAGTTGATCCATAAAAATAACCTTGAAAATTTTGTATTTTTAATTCAATATAAAATATTTATTTTTTTTTGCTCAAAAATTTATTTATAAAATTTTAATTTTTACTTTACTGTAAAAGTTATTGAGTAATATTTATAGAGTTTATTTTCTGTTAAAAAAATCATAGCTACTGTAGAAGAGCCACAATTATTTACTTAATTTAATGTTTGTAATATCAAGTTCGGATGATCACTTATAATAAAACTTTGCGTCATTCTTTGCTTTTTTGCGGTCTTTGCGAGAGATTTTAATATAATTATTCAATCGAACCTGATATAACCCTATGATTGTCAAACTTCGCAAACATTTGCAATTTCTGGTTTCTGGAACTATTATATATTAATTGATTGAACGAATATTTAATAGTATGAAATCGAGGGAAACTTTAAATTAAGAAAATTAACTATGTAGTATATTTTGAGCCTTAGTTACCAAGCAATTTGAAAATATTTAATAATAGTTAAAATCGGAAACTGAGAAAAGAAAGATAAGTAGTTTTTTTTGTTTTGTTTTCAAACATTATTTTTAAATATTTTTAATATCAATTTCAGGTACTTTAAGAGCATTTTAACAGTTGTAAAAACTAATCTTAATGCTCTCAAATATAGCAATTCTCGTTATGGTGAGGTACAAAAATTATCAGTATAAAGGAATATGCAATGGTAAATTGGATAAAAAACTGTACCTCATACTTTTAAGAAACGCTATATATCTATTACTTATTAAGTAAATCATCGTACATGGATTCAAACATTTGTAACTGATTAAAAACATCTCGTTCGACTTGATTTAATCTTTTGATTTCCATTTCACGCTCAAATTCACTTTTTTCTTTTTGCGTTAATAATGTTTCCAACTCGGATTTACGAGCTTTAATATCATCATCGATGCGACTTATGCACTCTTGTTGATATTCTTTAAATAGTTTAAAAACTTCTTTTTCCACCACTTGACCGGCGTTTTTAGCTACTTGAGGCAGTTCTTTTTTGATAAGTTCTTTTGTTTTTTTCAAAAATTCTTTGCGTAAACCCTCTGTTTGTCCTAAACCTGCCAAGCTCAATATTATACTCATTCCTAATGGACCTAAAACCAATCCAAACAGAACTGTTAAAAGAACATTTACACCAATTACTAACCCTATACTGCCAAGTAACATTCGCCAATTATATGTACCCGTAGCCGCACCAGTTACACCCACAACATCCCCTAAAAGTAGAGATGTTGCCCCTGCTGCAAATCTTGCCCATCCCGGCATTTTAGTTGCATCCCCTTTTTCATCAATGGAAGTAGATGTGTTAATGGTTATGCCTGTTAAATCAGCATTTATTTTATTGACTATTTCTTGATATTCAAAACCATATTGAGTAATTTTGATGGTTAAGCTATCTACATTCAGACGAAGATCTTTTTCGGCAGATTTTCCCCACTGAGCCATTTTGTCATTAACATACTTTTTAAATCCCTCATTTATTTTGCGTTCAAATTCTTTACGTTTTCCCCCCCATAAAAACTTGAAAAAGTTAAGAGGAGGAACATAAGGACGAAAATCCTCTTCAAAAGTTTTGTCTAACTGAGAAAAGAATAGATAAGCAGATTGAGCTAAATCATCAGCAGTCTTTTCTTTGGTTTTTAATATATCTTGTTGAAACTGATTTCGGATTTGTTGTAAACAGTTAAAATCAGGCTCTACAGATTTAATTGCCTGTTGTAATTGTTCCAATTCCATCGCTAATAAAGGAACACGACGATCGATCGCCTCCCGAAGACGAATATAAGTATCACGCAAAACAGTACGGGAACGACGAAATTCTGAAATAGCCCGTTCTTTGGTCAAAAATTGTTTGAGGGAGGTTAAAAACTCAGCTATTCCTGTACCTTCTATGGATTCTCCTTTGACTTGACGACGTAAGGCATTTAAAGCGGAGGTTTCAAATACTCGCTCTTGGTATAAGTTACTACCTTCAATCGTGCAGTAATCTTGTAAATTAGTGGCAAATACCAGTCGTTGAGTGTCTTCATGTTTTTTAACTTCTATGGCATCATCAGGATCAAAGGCAGATTTTTGTAATTCATCCCAACGATTAATTAAAAAGAAAATGGTTAATCCTTTGTCTTTAAGGTAGTTTTCTAAATAACGACGTTCATCCATTGTGCAAGGTTTTGTGGCATTCAAAACGAAAAGAACCGCATGGCAATTGTTAATATAACCTAAAGTGAGTTGATTGCGTTCATGAGTATCATTTAAACCGGGGCTATCAACCATTTCTACTCCATTGCGCAGAAGTTCGAGAGGATATTCGACGATAGCATGACTAACATCAGGAAATGCTTCTTGATTTTCTTCTTCAAGGCGTTTAGCTTCTTGAGGATCGATCGTATATTCCTGTTTGAATTGCTCAAAACTCATAGTTTCAGTACGCACTGCGAAGCCTATTCTTTCGGGATCGTGCCGTGTCACTTCTTGATCATTGCACTGTGCCATTTCCTGATCCCACAGCCCCCCTTCGTGATTGTCCTTAAAATAAACAGTTACCTTCTCCTCTTCCCCAAAACGAATAATAGTCAGAATTGCTGTACAAGGATTGACGGCACTGGGTAAAAGCGGTTTGCCTAATAAAACGTTAAGTATCGTACTTTTGCCATGGTTCATATCTCCTATAACCATCAGGCGAAATCGACCATTTTTCAAGTTTTCGGCGATGATTTCTAAATCTTGAACTTCTCGATCCAAAAATAATTTTCCTGATTTGTTTTGCCCTTCTATTTCGGCTTTTTGGATGATCTGAACAACGTTTTGTATATGATGAGCAAATTCTTGACGTTTCTCTGCGACTAGATGTAAATTTTCGATTAAGTTTTCTATTTCCTTGGTGTAAGCCATAATTTTTTCCTTTAATAAACGAAAAGTTATTAATTTATAGGGTGATATTGTGATATTTACCTAGGAGCTGTCATTTTGGTTAATACTGAGATCTTGCATGACTTACATTAATACTTAATAGTTAAAGGTAAGCAAATCAATTCTCTTATTGTTAATGCCAATTCTTATACTTATTACTCCTTACTCCTTACTCATTACTCCCCCTTACCAGTCAATTTTTGGATAGGTGCAAGATATGAGTAATAGACACGAGTGCAAAATAAAAACTGAGATAAAATTGGGATAGTTTAAGATCAATTTTATTCACTTTTTAGGAATTCCCTTTTTCCTCTTCCCGGGACAACTTCCACGAAGTCTAATGAATAACACGCTCTAGGAATGCTTTAATTGTTTGGGTACACAACCATAATTCAATAGTTTTATGTAATAAGTGATATGGTGAGACTTGATAATACTCTTGGTGGTGAGATCAGGCAATTTATTAACACCAGAGATTACTTTTACAATTTTGCTCAATTCAGTCATCTGAGTGATTTGATAGCTTTCATCTAGTAAATACTCCCAACCAGAATGTTGATATGGGGAAAGAACATCTTCCGTGATATTCATAGTTTTTATTTTGTCCGAGGCTTGAAGCAAATAAGGTACAATATCCTTAGAAGTTCTCAAACGAAAAAAACTGTCTCCAACTTTCAAAAGACGACGAGCGACAGCAGGTGAACCAAAAGTATAAGCACCTGCAATTTTTAATTCGGGATACTCAAGGTGTAAACGATGAGCTATTAGGGTAACAACCGCCCCTCCAGAGCTATGTCCTGTAAGGATAATTTTTTTGTTACGGTTATGTTCGCTGGTGAGAAATTTAATTAGGGATTTCCAGATACTATTGGTGAGATAGGATATTCCTGAATGAATTTCGTCTTTGTTGGCATTAGCACAAAAATTGATCATCCAATCATTCAAAGCTCTTGTACCTCGTAATGCAACGATCGCATATCGGGGATGAGATACAAAAATACCACAAAGAGATTGATCAACAAAAGAAATATTTTCACCATAGATATAATTTTCCAGTTGATAACCTTTCTCAAAGATGGGAATATCTAAAATTTTTCTTGTGGTGACAATATCAGAATCATAAGCGATATGAGCTAAACGACAAAAACAAGCCATTTGCAACGCTTGTTGTCGATTAAAGTTATTGAGTGAGGAAGTTTTGCCTTGTAAATGAAGGCTAACTTTATTTAATTGTGATTTGATAGCAAAAGATGAAAACATGACTTTTTGAAATATAATTTGTCCATAGTCGGAACTAATAATGCCAAGGTTTAGTGACATCAGATATATTTTCTAGTTCACTGTCAGAAGCTAATGCGGATTTCCAGTGACTTTTAGCCATGACTTTACTATAATCGGGGCTTTCAAACCATTTGAATAGCTCTGCGGTACGCATTACAATCCAAGGATGAGAGTTATTAATAGTGCTGAAAATTTTAGCAATACGATCGATGGTATCGTAGTCATAAGATTCAAATTCCTGAGCTTGTTTTAAGAAATCTTGCACCAGATTATCAGTAAAATATTTTTTAGGTAATCCTGCGAGTTTGACCATAACACTAGCGGCTACTTCTGGATTCTGACAAGCTAAGAGTCCAGCTCTATCTGCCGTAAACTCTGACATTCTTTTCCAATTCATTAAGCTTAGTTGTAACCCAGTGGTGAATAATGAACCGAGACCAAAGACTGTATTCCCCATAACTTGAGCGATTGATGGTAAATAGGAAGCTGTTTGATAATACAGGACATGGTTACTTTTAATATGACCAAGTTCGTGGGCAATAACATAAAGCAATTCATCAGAAGATAACCAATCTATACAATCTCTATTGAGAACAACAATTGGTTTTTCTACCCCCGCCGTAAAAGCATTAATGCCGTATCCCATTTGAATATAAAGATCCGGTTGGCGATCGATAGCTAATATATCACAAGCCTCTTGCAATAATTTATAAACATCAGATAGATTGCTCTGATTAACTTTGAAACTACTACCGGTGAACTGAATTTTTAAAAGGCGATCGAAACCAATTTCATTTAGTTTTTTTATCAACCCAGTAAATCCCGGTACTTTTTCAAGGGAATCACGAGCAGATTTATCCCACGGATGTTCATAATCTTCAATATTTAACAACGGAATTTTCTTTCGGTTCATCAGATATTATTTTGCTAATAATAATTTTGTGCTTAATTTTTATATCCATTGATTGAGAAAAAATTACGAATTTTGGAGATTTTAACCTAGGCTTGTCGTTAAAGGTTTTAGCCTAGGCTTGTGATAAAGACTTTCAATGATTAGTAGATATTTGTCATCATAACAAAGTCATCGAGATAATATTGTCTATTAATGTTATCCACTCCTGTTTTAAGTGATTTCTGTCCTCTAATTGCTTCAATTCATTCCAAATCTGAGAGCGAAATGTCGCTAAAAAAATATCCCATTCTTGCTCTATATTCATAGAACGAGTGATATGATCGGCAAATTCTTCAATCATAGATGTTCCTGTCTCAGACAATCTCTTAGCTAAACCTTCTAAAGCATCTTGAGATTTTTTGATCGCCTTTTTATGAAAATCTTGAAGATTGAAAATAATCGCATCATTTTCAGTCAATAATTGAGTATCATTTTCATTATTATTTCTTCTGGGTAAAAGAGGCATCTGATTAGGATCAGAGGGTAATTCTTCACTAATTTCCTTCCAGATAATTGATTGAACTATCCCTTTATATAAAAATTCAAAAGAGGAAATAAATTGAAATCCCAATCGTAGATTTTCTGAGGGAGCGGGAATTTTATCAGCCAAAGTTTTTAAAAATTCTGAGCCTTTTTTTTCCGTTAAACCCCCTAGTCCTAATTCAATTAAAATATTGGCAACTTTAATCTTTTTATCTTCCAATGATTCTTTTAAACCAATTTCCACATTATGAAAATGTTTGAGTAAACAGGGGCGCATTTGATGAATAGCGCGCGCGTAAGCGGCAGCATAAGAACCATGTCGATTTTTGAGACTTTCTAATTCTTCTACAGAAGGAATACCAGTCTCTGTCTTACATTTTTCAATGGCAGAGTCCACTTGAGTCTTAAAATAAACATCTGGCTTATTTTGTTCTTGTTCTTGGCGAGACTCTTCCCGTAAGGCTTCCATTTCGTTATAAAGATTTTTGAGGAAATTATTTCGCAATTCAGGATATTTTGCTTCTATATTTCCATAATCTTCCAGTGCCATACGAGCTAGTTGTAATTGGGTCTTAACTTCAAGATAGAATGAGTTTAAACTTTGATAGGAAGCTAACATATATTGCTCATCTAAACGATCGATATTTTGACTCAAATAATCAAGGACTTGAGTTAAAATTCCATTCATTTCATCGGCATTTTGACAATTAGCGATTAAAAATTGATTCACTTGGGATGTAATCTCATGTGCAGTTCTTTGTAAATCTAAACAATTCTTACGAACATCGTTATTACCATTATGATTCAGAATAACATATGACCAATTGCAGAGGGGTAATTTATCTTTTAAAGCGTCATAAGCCACTTGAAATAGTTCTCTATCTCGATCCTCCCACTGATTTCTATCAGTTTGAGGGAATCGAAAAATAAGAATAAAATCAACATCTGCTAATGCTTTAATCAATCGTTCCTTATCTTTCAAACGAGTATCACCTAAACCAATAGTATCCACAAGACAAATTTGTGGTATTCTGAGACGAGGAAATTGACAGAAAACATCAACCTGTTTGACTGCTAAACACTCGGGATTAATTAGTGTATCGCCATTATCATTATATTGCCGAGAAACATATTGTTTTACTTGTTCTCGATAAATTTTTAATTTTTTTCCCAAAGAATTTTGATACTGATCAAAATAGCGGTGATAGTTGTCCAAATGTATGTAAATTGCCTCAACCGTTGCTTGTTGAGGATGATTACTGGGTTTTGGTGGTAGATCATTTTTAGCGAATTCTTCTAAAGAATTAGGTTTGGTTACATTTAACACATCGAAGTAAACATGAATTATTTCTTCCAAAAATTCCTTTTTAGAATAACAATTAACTATGGCAGATTCATCCTTGTCTGTATAATGAATATTACATTGCGCACTGGTACAAGCTTTTCCACGGCGACTCGGTATTTCATCATCGCTTAATCCGGTCAGTGTCTTCAAGGCAGTACTTTTTCCTTGTCCTGATAGTCCGACACCAGCAATATTAATAGTTTGACGAATAAAACGTTGATATAAATTTTGCCAAATCTTTTCTTGTTCAGCGATGAGTGTTAATAATTTTGCTAAATCAACTTGGACTAATTTATCTTTAATTTTGGCATCGGTTTGATGATCTTTGAGTAACTTTTCGTGGAAATTTTGGAGAATTTTAATAGATTGAGAAATGTGGGTTAATGTTTGTAAAATTTCCTGTGGTTTTTGAGCAGTCGCTTTTCGTTTTGTTAAAATTTGCTGTATTTTCTCCGATATTTCGGCGATTTGAGGTTCATTAATCTCATTTAATGATAATAAACCGTCATTTTGGATAACTGTAGTTTCGATCGACATAAAACTTGACCTCATTAATAATTATTGATTCTTTATTTTCTTTATCTAAATATTAAGCAAAGATTACAGAATTTTATTAAGATAATTTTAGATAGCCTTGCCATAAAAACTTTCTGGGTTCTAAAGTGGCGATCTTCTGTGTCCATGTATTTTTATGATTTCATGACATTAATAGAGTGTTTAGTAAGATATAATAATCGAGAAGGCAATACGACTCAGAACCGCACCACAACTCCTCTCCAAAAATACCTCAGTTTGAAAGAAGAAAAATGATGAAGACGAGACAGGAGGACAAGTGGACAACAAGAGATACAATCTATCTGTCTCCCTGTCTGCGGAGTCAACGAGAGTTAGTCATCACCTATTTTTATAGCAATAAACGGGTTAGTTAAGACATTCTCAAAATCTATAGTTGTCATTCTGAGCATAGAGAGGAATCTCAAAACGTCCTAATCAACTCGTTATCACCTCAGTTCGATATAAAATTGTCAGTTAAAGTAGGGAATAGGGAACAGGGAATAGTGTTTATAATTGACATAAACTGCGATTAAATTCATTTTAAATCAATTTTTCCTAAATTTAATGATTTTTTCACGGAAAATTTTGTTAATTATTAAGTCTTAATGCCTTATTTTTCAATACTTTTTTCATCGAACTCAGGTAAAAATGTACCCAGTAACAGGCAGTTCAAAAATAGCTGAAACTACCTTGAGTAGCCGAGTAATGGGTTCTGTTATTTTGCTTTGGGGAAAGTTCAGTTGAATTCATAAAATGCAATTTTAGCCAACAAGTAAAAACCCTCTGTTTTCTAAAAACTTTATCAACTACTCAAATTAGAAAAACAAAATATAACTTAATAATATCGCTACCCCTAAAATAATCATTGTTTTAGGTGTTATTTTCGGTGTATTAGATTTATTCTCTGATTCATTAGTTGATAAGGAATTTGTATTAGTATTGTTTGTGGGGGGTGAATTATTTTGGTTTTGATTATTCCCCTTATTTTGATTAGATGATTCTGAGTTATTATCTGTATTTGTATTGTTTTGTGTATTCGTTTCTTCTTGTAACAATTCAGATATTGTCTCTTGAAATTGTCGCCATTGCATTTGAGAGTTCGGATCGGAGTTTTGAGGAGGCGGAAAACTATCGTATCTTTTTTGTACTTTTGATTCACACCAATAGCAAAGCCATAAATGTCGATCATAAAAATGATTTCCATTTTGCTCACAACGTTCTAAACCTATAATAGCTTTCATTAAAGCCCTTTTCCATTCAGTTGCCGTGGGACGTTTTTCAGGATTTTGATGACCATCCGTAAAACATTTATGAAATAATGTTTGTAATTCAGAATGAATTATGTCGAGAGGATGACCGTATCTTGGCAATGCCAAAGGAGCATTCGGACTATAAAGCCAATGACCATTTTGAATCTGATTATCATAGAACTCCAAGTGATCGATTCCTTCTTGTATTATTTTACCGTCGAAGGGACGATAGCCAAAAAGTAACAGATAAATAATAACCCCTAAACTATAAGAATCGTGAAACTTTTCTCTTCGTTTAAAAGTCAAATTCTGACCTAATAACTCCGGTGGTGTAAAATCCAGCGTACCCACAGAACTATAATAGGTTTTTCCTCCACTATCGGTAAATTGAAAGGAGTCTGTATCTACCAAAGAGATAAGTCCTTTTCCATTGGCTAAGATATTATCAACTTTTAAATCACCAATAATATAACCTTTATCATGAATTGCTTCTACTACCATGGCAAGATTCATGGCGGCGGCGTGTAAGTAACCCCAATGAAAATTAGGCGCATTTTCTCTTCGGGTTTTCGTATGATAAAAATTGAAAAGAGTTTTCCCTTTCTTTATATAAGGCATAATAAACCCTACATGGTTGCCACCACTATCTTGAATTAAATCTTCAGGCCAAACAATAGAAATATGATTTTGTTCTCTCATTCTGTCATCAGGAGGATTCTTAATCATGGTCAATAATTTTTGTCTCAACATTGAGTCCATTGATGTTTTATAAATTTTCGCCAGATAGTCTTCTTTATTGACAATTTTGTATATTTTTCCTTGTCCTCCTTCTTGAAAAGGTTTATCTTCTAAATGGATTCTTTCTCTTGTTTTTTCAAGATAGTAAAACATTGTTATAACCTCGTAATTACTTATCAAAAATGTTTTCTTTGAAATTTAATGTTTTTTAGATTAAAAAAGTTTAATAATGCCTTATAAAAAGTCTCAAATTTTAGATAATTTATTGCCTTAATTTAATTAAAGTTACTAAGAAAAAAATATAAGACTTTGGCATTTTTTTACTTAATTTATTTAATAATTTTCACTATTGAATGTATCATTTTTGATATCTATTTAACCAATCTTTCATCGACAATTTCTCTTCAGGGGAATGATCGTCTTGGGAATCACTCGACACTTTTTCTTCGGGGTAACGATCGTTTTGGGAATCCTTAAATACTTTTTCCTCTTGTAAAAGATCCTCTTTATCAGAGTCACTGGATACTATTGTTTGTACATGATTATCTTGAGAATCACTCAACATTTTTTCTTCAGGAGAATTATCGTCTTGGGAATCCTTCGATACGGTTTCTTCTGGAGAACGATCCTCTTTATCAGAGTCACTGGATACTGTTGTTTGTAAATGATTATCTTGAGAATCACTCGACATTTTCTCTTCACGGGAATCATCGTCTTGGGAATCCTTCGATACGGTTTCTTCTGGAGAATCATCGTCTTCTTTACTACCTCGATCCTTCTCTGGTTTTGGTTCTGGTTCTGGATCAACGTCTATTTCAGGGGTTTTCACTTGATCCTCTTCTGGTTGTGGTTCTGGATCAACGACTATTTCAGGGATTTCCACTTGATCCTCTTCTGGTTGTGGTTCTGGATCAATGTCTATTTCAGGGATTTCCATAACTGGAGAACGAAGACAAACTAATAAAGTTTTATCATCACTAGATTTCCTTTTCACCCTTTCCGAAAGCAAATAATTTTGTATGTGTTCTTCACAATCTGATTTCTCACGAACAAAGTTTTCTAATTTAGTGAAAAAAGGAACAAAAGGAGTTGCCTCCGTTATTTTCTGCAAATTTAAAATACTATTTTCTAAGCCATCAGTACTGCAACAGATAAAATCACAAATACCATTAATTATTTTCACTTCCATCGTAGGTAACGCCTCCGGAGAAATAACAGACATCGTTATTGCCATGGGTATCCCCTTTTGATGACCATATTCTCTGTGAGGTTGAAATAATAAAATAAAATCTTGTTTTTCCTCCTGTCGAATGACGATCGAACCATCTCCCACTTGCATCGCCATTAAATATGTAGGGGTAGCAATAAAAACCGATAAAGTACAGTGTAAATCATTGGCAGACCATCCCTCCTCCTTCGCTTTAGCCATTAAAGTCGATTGAACATCCTTTAAAAGATTAGAAAACAAAGATTGAGCCTGTTCCAAACTAAATTCCTGTAACCATCGTTGAGAATCCATCTTCAAATTTTTTAAAAAACCTAAAGCAGTCTTCACCGATAATTGAGCGCCTACTTCCGAGTGTATCGCACTTCCCATTCCATCAGAAATACCTCCGGCAATAATTAAATGTTGTTCATCCAAAAAATCCGCCTCAGCGTAATCTTGATTAGGTGTATTCGTTATGAAATGATTATCTCCTGTTGCTTGTGCTATTACTGGTTTCCACATTAACTTTTTTCTCCTAATAATATTAATTGAACACTATGTATATATCAAGGCAGACAAGGGGCATCATCGATCGTTATCGAGACTTGTATTGATTTCCCACCCATCAACTATTCACTAAGTCAGAACATCAGGAAGCCCTATTTGGTATACCTGGTTCTTGTTATCTTCGTCCACGGGAGTATTACAAACTGAGACCATAGAATTTGATAACCAGCAAAACAAGTCTCGAAAAGAAACTTGATTCTGATTGTTTCTTCTAAGAAAATGGACATTTTTTCCGCCAGTAATTTGTGTTAATGTAGGCATAGCTTCCGGCGTCACCCCAAAACCAAAAAATACTACCCCATTATTGTTTTGTGCTTCTTGGATTCTTTGAGCCGCTTTTTCCCATTTATCCGTAGGAATACCATCGGAAATTAAAAATATCCAAGGACGATAGTAACGAACATCTATATCTTTATAATATTGTTTTCGTTCTTCTAATATTCTCATTGCCATATTCATAGCCGCACCCATAGGAGTCGAACCAGAAGCCTGTAAAGTAGGAGCTTTAAATCGAGTCGCACTAATAAAAGGTTGTACTAATTGTGGCTGATCGCCTCCAAATGTAATTATCGACACTTCTAACCGATTTTGAGTCTGGTTATTTTGATCATTTTGTATTTCGTGCTGAAATTTTCTAATCCCTTCGTTTAAATCGTCAATAGGTTGTCCCTTCATTGAATAAGAAGTGTCTAATAGTAAAACCACAGCACAACGGGGTTCTGGATTATCAGGTTCTTCTTCCACATCAAATAGATTATAATCTTGTGAAGGATCTGACAACGGGTTATTTTGCTCATTAGTGTACATAATACTTTCCTTTTTACTAAACTATTTTTATCTATCCACCAATTTTATTTTTATTACGTCAACTAGAAGAAAAATTTTTTCCTTTTTTTTTGACACTCACCCATTAAAAATATAATGTCATTGCGAGTGATACTATTAGCAATCAGAGGCTTGTTGGGAAATCAGCAATCTAACAGACGATTCTTAATTTACAGACACCTTACTAACTTTTGACAAATTCAAGATAGAACTATTTTAGATCTATGAAATCCCACTATTACGATTTTTATACATTTTATCAAATTGTCGATCGCGCAGCGTGCCCTTGACATCACTTCGTTATTCTGGGCGATCGTACCTTATTCAATATTTACTAAGAATCTTCTTAACAAATATTTACATTAGCGTATTTCACTATAAATATCTAAAAATGCTCTTAAACACAAACTTTGACTGAAACATAAAATTAGTTTATCAATCAAATGTTAAGAAGTACGGAAAGTGGGTTGTAATAAGGGCAGAAGCTCTAATTTTGTCAATTAAGGTCGAAGTCTAATGATTTGTAAAATTTTTGTTTTGAAAATTCTTATCTTATGCACGTTGTGTGCAACATTTTTATCACAAATGATTTACGGTTGCTATATTATACTTAGCAAGGGCATAATTTGAGCTTAGTTGGCGGAGGTAAAAAGCAATAGGCAACAGTAAATTCGTAACATCAGATTATAACCTTGATGAGTATAAAAATCGTCCCTAAGTGTGTCTTGAAAATTTTGTCCTAAAAATTCGTAATGTTTATTTAAAAGAATGATAATCAAATATAAAGCCTAAAAATTGGAGGACAAATATGTTCGCTCAAAAACTACAAGAGTCACAAGAACTTATCCAGAGAATCATTCAACTTAATTATCAGGAAGATAAAAAGGCAATTGATAGACTTATTTACCAATTATATCAAATTATAGACGATCAAAATTTAGAATTTAACTTGAAATTAGAGTTAATAGTTTTTCTTGTATCCCCCATGAATCGAGAACAACCTATAGAAAACTTAATCCGAGGAAAGTTATTAACTAAAATGATTATGCTTATTGATCATTCAAAGAAGTTTCATTGGATTTATTATAAAATACCGCAAAAATGTGTCAAAACCAAAATAGCCATACAGGAGAATATTTATGAAAATGAGATTTATAAGGATATTTATAAAAATTGTTGTGACGAAGCTATCTCAAAAACTAAGGAATATCTATGTAAGAATCCTCATAACTATAATCCTGAAGAAGCAAATGTAATAACTTGGTTAAATAACCATCTTGAGTACAGATTACTTGATGAATTAATTGTCGTCTTAAAAGAAATTCGAGATCGCCGTAAAAATTTGACAGACAATACTGTTGTTATTAATGACGATGAAGAATTGGTTGACATATTTGATACGGATAAAGTCGAAAATCCACACGATTCATCTAGTACTGAAGAAACAATTATCTTATTTGAAAAAATTATTGATTTAACTTCTTCTAATCCTCAATTACAAAAAATTCGTCTTACAAGTCATCCTCATGTTACTGCGGCTGAAATAATACGAGAACGATTACTAGATAAAAACATTACCTGGAATGAATTGTGTGAAAAATATAATGTCAAAAAGCTAGATAAAGAAACAGGAGAAATGAAAAATGCTGTTTCTACTTTAAGTAGTTTTTATGAAGATAAATGCCGACCTATGTTAATAGAATTATTGATTGCTTCGGGCTACGAAAAACCTGATACTCCTTTAGATCCTATTCAACATATTAAATCAATCATTAATAAGAATAAAAATATTGAAAATGCTCTAAAAGAATGGATCAATACAGAAAATGAATTAGTCAATATATTCCTTAAAAATAAATCTGATTTAACCGCTAAAATATTTCTTTTGCATTTACTAGAAGTAGCTACCAATACAAGACTACAAACCAACGGTTTTGTCCAAAATTTGGGAATAACCGTTAGT
>NZ_VRZC01000029.1 GCF_016743215.1 Geminocystis sp. GBBB08 | reverse complement strand
ATCATTAGCAAAGGATAAATTTAAGAGGTGGCTTGGGGATAAAAATTTATAGAGTAAAATTAACTCTGATTCTTCCTTATGGTGATAGTCATTAAGATTAAAATAAATAACATTACTTTTTAACTCAGTTTCTACTTTTTCGATCGCATAATAGGCAATTTCATTATAAAAAAAATCAGTTTTATGACTGCATAACTTACCTTCTTGAAAATCATTAAACTGGTTAACTAAAAATTTTTTTTGATAAAATAACTGCTCAAACAAACTAGCAGGAAAAACAAACCAATCATAAATATTCGTGACAATTAAATATTTTATCTCAAGATTTTTGCTAGTAACTCTCTCTTGTAAATAATATAATAATAGCTGTTGTAAAGCCTTAATATTAAACTTATCAAAGCTCAACATCTCACCTTTATTACTAGGACTTTTTGTCTCAATAATAACTCCTACTTTACTATCAATATTTTTACCATGATAAATAGCTAAATCCTGTTTATCTTTAACGTTGATATAGTGATTAGATTTATAATAAGTCTCATTGAAAAAATCTCTTAAATTATTTTTATGAAACTCCTCAGATTTATCTATTTGTGCTTGAGTTTGCATTAATAAACTATTTAAACTTTCTTTAAATATATCAAGATGCGATCGCCATACTTTTAATTTACGATAAGCAGGATTTAAACTTTTTTGTATAGTTGTATAAGTCATATTTTTATTTTAGTAACTATATATATCAATCAGGTTAATTAGTCGGTAAATCCCAATATTTTGCCCTTTCCTCTAACCAACCTTCTTGCTTTAATTTTCTTATAACTCCATTAACTTTATCCCGTAATTCTTGATATTGTCTTCCTTTAGGTAAGGCGATCGCCAAAGGATAACCGCCGAAAATATTAGGTAAAAGCTGATAATTGGGGTTTTCCTGTATCCATCCCGTTAATATAGTTATATCCCCTGCAAAACCTTGAATTTCTCCTGATTCTAAAAATTCTAAGGCTTGTTGATAGGATGAAACTTCCTTTAATTTTGCTTGAGGTAAATTATACCTAATTTGTGCAATAGCTCTGGAATTATTCAGAATACCGATTTTACCGCTAAAATTCCTGATATTGGGGTTTATTTGCCCTTTTTTGACGATAATTCCTGTAGCATCAAGATAGTAAAAATCACTAAAATCTACGATGCGCTGACGAGAAGTATTAACGGTTATAGAGGCGATCGCCAAATCTACTTCAATATCTGTTACTTTTTGAATTCTATCTTGATTAGTGAGGGGAATTAATTGCAGTGCCTTTTCATCGCCAAATAATTCTAACGCTAAACGATGGGCAATGTCTATTTCAAAACCTTGTAAATTACCTTCTAAATCTCGATAGCCTAAAGGGCGCAAATTATCTTTGACTCCTATCACTAATTCCCCTCGTTTTTCGATTTCTTGCCATTCGGCACTATAAACTTTAATGGGAATAGTAAATAAAAAAGCGATCGCCACAATAAGTAATTTTCGATAAATCATGTAGATAAGTTGATAGTTAAATCGGCTGAATATTCCCTCAGTCCTTACGATAATTGAAAAACAGTTAAAAAATCAAGTATAATGAAAAACAAAATTGATTTTAATAGATAAATTATCATTATTTATTCATAAATTTACTAAAGAAAAAACACCTATGAATTTTAAAAACAAAAATCTTCAAGAAGTTTCTTTCAAGAAAATAATCTTTCTCTTTTTTGGAGGTTTTACTATTGTTAGTTTTGCTATTGTTATTGTTTATTCCTTTTCTGCTGTTGAATTAAATTTAATCAATGGAGGATTTGCCTTATTTATCACTATATTATCTGGGTTGCTATCAAGTATTTTTGGTAAGAGATTTATTGATGCTTTTGTTAATACGTTAGAATTTTCTGGTTTTTAAAAAAGGATTGAGATAAATCTGTTTTATTTACTACTAATTAAATTCCAAAAATCCCGAGGGTTAAGAATAGAAATATCTTGAATAGGATGCAAAACTAATAAATCATTATCCCCCGTAATAATATGGGAAGCACTACCATTTAAAGCCAAATCAATAAACTTATTATCTTTTTCATCTCGACATAAAGTAACTCGTTGAATAATTGAGACATAATACCAATTTATCTTAATCCGCTCCCGCAATCCATTAATCTCTTTTGGTTCGATATATTTAGCAAATTTATCTCTACTTAAAACCGATAATAATTCGCTTAAAGTATCAGTTGAATATAAAATATTTCCTTCATTTTCTCCCCAATTTAAAACTTGAGAGGGAATAGAATTAGGGGCAAGAATAGAACTAATGAGAATATTAGTATCTAAAACTAAACGTATTGAAGAATTAATCATCTTGTAATAATTCTTGCAATTTATCTTCTGTTAAACCTTTTTTTACTGCCCTATGTCCAATATTTGCCCTAAATTGTTGAAAATCCTGAATATTACTTTTAGTAATTCTTTGATAGTCTTCGATGGACATAATCACGGCAACATCACGATTTTTTTTCTGTATTGTGATAGGTTCACGCTGTGCTTGATTAATAACAGTGCCGAAAGTTTGTTTGGCTTCCGTAGCAGAAATAAATCGCATAACTTATTCAAGTATCAGTAATTTTGATTATAGTTTAATTATAGATAAAATAAATAAAATAGACAAAATAGATTATTGGTATGGTTGTAAGTTCACAATAGCTAATCAACAATTTTTATCTCCAGAAGCAGGAAATAATAGAAGATTTATTGGCTATTGTTCATACTTTTTCTTGTCGTTTATACGGGTTGAGAAAATCTAATGTTAATTGCGATTCGGATTGATAATTTTGCTTTAGTTGATCATTTAGAGTTAGAGTGTGGTAACGGTTTAAATGTTTTGACGGGAGAAACTGGTGCGGGAAAATCCATTATTCTCGATGCTATTGACGTGGTATTGGGGGGAAAAGCTAACCAACGAATGATTCGTAGTGGTGCAAAAAAAGCCATTGTCGAAGCCTGTTTTCAGACTAATCCTGAGTTAGAAACTTGGTTAGAATCTCAAGAAATGGAATCTTTTAATGATGGTACACTTGTTTGTAGTCGTGATTTAACCATTAGTAAAGATAATTTTCGTTCTCGGTGTCGGGTTAACGGTGTTGTGGTTACGAAACAAATTATCACCCAATTGCGCGATCGCCTTTTAGAAGTTACTGCACAAAATGAAACAGGACAATTACTTTCTGTCACCAATCAACGAGATTTATTAGACGCTTATGGAGGCAAGGGATTAATTAAACAACGACAGTTAGTTAGTGAAGCCTTTACTATAACACAACAGGCACAAGAAGCCCTCGAATATCGTCGTCAATCAGAACAACAAAGGTTACAAAGATTAGACTTAATTCAACATCAAATTCAAGAATTAAACACTATTCATTTACAATCACCTACAGAATTAGAACAATTGGAAATTGAAAGCGATCGCCTTACTCATGTAGTAGAGTTACAACAATTAAGCTATCAAGCCTATCAGTTATTATATCAAAGTGAATCAGAGGAAAATGAAGCTGTTACCGATATATTAGGTAAAGCAGAATCAATTATCGCTGATATGACTAATTATGATAAAGAATTAACTTCAGTGTTAGAAATTGTGCAAGAAGCACTGAATCAAGTAGTAGAAGCTGGGCAACAAATATATAGTTATGGGGCAAGGTTAGAAGCAGATCCTGATAGATTGGAAGAGGTAGAAGAACGTGTTAGACTTTTAAAGCGGATTTGTCGTAAATATGGACCAAAATTAGAAGATGTGATTAATTATTATGAAAGCCTCAAACAAGAATTAACAGAATTAACCGATAATGGTAAATCGATTGAAGAATTAGAGCAAGAACATCAACAATATCAAGGAAAATTACTGAAATTATGTGCTAAATTAAGCCAACTTCGACAAGTAGCAGCCCAAAAGTTAGAAGCGCAATTAACTCACGAATTAAAACCCCTTGGCATGGCAAAAGTACAATTTCAGTGTCGAGTAACCCCCATAAGTCCCAATATTATGGGTGCAGATCAGGTAGAATATTATTTTAGTCCAAATCCGGGGGAAGACTTACAACCCTTAGCTATGACTGCCTCCGGTGGTGAAATGAGTCGTTTTCTTTTGGCTTTAAAATCCTGTTTTACTCCATCAGAAATGGATAATAAAACCCTGATTTTTGATGAAATTGATGCTGGAGTTTCAGGAAAAGTAGCTCAAGCAATCGCCGAAAAGTTACACAACCTTAGTAAACAAAATCAAGTTTTGTGTGTCACTCATCAACCTCTTGTAGCGGCAATGGCGGATCATCATTTTCGAGTAGAAAAACACCTCATCAAATCAAAAGAAAATCAAGAAGTAAGAACTGTTGTTAAAATAACACAATTAGAACATCAAAATCACCGTCGAGATGAATTAGCCGAGCTTACAGGAGGTCATTGTGCTGAAGATGCCATCGCTTTTGCAGATTCGTTACTAGAAACAGCAGCTTTAGTTAAAAAAAGAAATGAAGTGTTTTGAGATAAGTACCTAGACAAAATAGAATTGAGAATTTAGAATGTGCTTGGGATTAAATTATCAAAAAATCGTGGGTCTAAAACCCTGCTATGCACGGGCATTAGTGAGCTATAATAAAAAAAACATCCTTCGATGTGGTAACAGACAATAAAAGGCAAAAACCAAGCCAATTTCAAGTAAACGTCTGTGGTATTTGGCGGATTTGGCATATCGCTACAGCTTGTGGAGAAAGAGTAAGACCAAGTAAAAAGTTCACTTTTGAAAGGCATCATTCGGTGAAAGCTTGAATCCTCTCGCATAACGGCAGAGGAGTTGTCAAAATAGGATTGCCATATATTTTTATAAGCTAACTATCAATTATCAATTACTTATTATGAATACTGCCAACCTATCCCCTCAATCAAAAATAACTAATACGGAAAAAATTAAGTTATTAGTCTTTCCTATTGGCAACCTTAATGCTGGTTTACATATTGATACTGTACAAAAAATTGTTAACTATTCTACTATTTTTAGTAGTGGTTTAAATCATTATGGTTTAGTTACTTTAGGGGAAAAAGAAATAATTGTGATTGATTTACATAAAAAACTCTTTAATCAATCGGAAATTTTAGACAGAAATGACAAAAAATATTTATTATTAGCTCTAAATAGTTCAAATGAAACTTTTGGTATTTTAATTAAAAACGCCCCAGAATTATATGATATTCCCTTAAATACTATTCGGATTTTACCGCCTTCTTATCGCCGTGCGGATACTTTAAAAATTGCTTCTCATGTAACAGTGATTCAATCTGAAAATGAGGAGGAAGAGGAAAAAACTATCTTTATTTTAGATCCTGATGAATTAATTACACCAATTTAATCCTCATTCCTCAATTACCTTTAATCGTGTAACTTAAGATCTCTTAAGGCGTTAATATCCACTTCAATAGAAGGCCCCATGGAAGAGGAAACATACACAGTACGCCAGTAACGACCTTTCGCTCCCGATGGACGCTGACGATCAACGGTTTCTTGTATTGCCTTTAAGTTAGATAACAAATCCTCTACAGCAAAAGAAGATTTCCCAAAAAGTACATGAACAATACCAGTACGATCGGCACGAAACTCTAATTTACCTGCTTTAAATTCATTAATAGCACCGGCTAAATTAGTAGTTACAGTACCCCCTTTAGGAGAAGGCATTAAACCCTTAGGACCTAAAGCACGTCCTAATTTAGCGATTTTAGGCATCATATCAGGAGTAGCAATTAAAACGTCAAAATCCATCATCCCTTTTTGAATTTCATCGATTAAATCTTCTTCTCCGACAATATCAGCACCAGCTAATTTAGCTTCTTTGACTTGTTCACCTCTGGTAATTACTGCTACTCTTACAGTTTGCCCTGTGCCTTTAGGAAGACTAACAGTAGTTCTTAATTGCTGATCCGTATATTTAGGATCAATGCCTAAGCGGATATGAACTTCCGCCGTTTCATCAAACTTAGCAGTTGCCGTTTCTTTTAACAATTGCAATGCCTCTAAAGGTGCATAGGCTTTGGATTCTACCTTAGCTAATGCCTCTTTATATCTACGACTAAATTTTTTACTCATTGACGTTATGTATCTCCTTGGGTAAACTAACGAAGTTATACTTTTTAGTTATCAGCCCTCAACTATTAGCACTCAGGGAAAACCTTAGACTTTTACCTAAATTCTGTAGCTTGAAGTTGTAACTTTTTTGGGTTGTATAATACCTCTCCCCAGAATAAAATTACTTTTATTTTCAACTATATTTTAGTTGGGTTCGTGGGTATAAATTTGTTGATTTTTATTAAACTACGGTAACACCCATATTACGGGCAGTTCCAGCAATAATCTTCATTCCCGCTTCAATGTCATTAGCATTCAAGTCAGGCATTTTTGTTTGGGCAATTTCTCGTAATTGAGCTTTAGTAATTTTGGCAACTTTATTCCGATTAGGCTCTTTTGAACCAGTTTTAATGCCTACAGCTATTTTGATTAATTCAGAAGCAGGAGGAGTTTTAAGAATAAAAGTAAAACTACGATCCTCGAAAACAGAGATTTCTACAGGAATAATCATCCCCGTCTGACTAGCGGTTTTAGCGTTATATTCTTTACAGAATGCCATGATGTTCACACCGTGTTGACCCAAAGCTGGACCTACTGGAGGTGCGGGGTTTGCCTTACCTGCTGGTAAAGCTAATTTAATTAATGCAACGACTTTTTTTGCCATTGTTAAAGTATCCTTTTATCCTTGTTTTTCTACTTGATTAAATTCCAATTCTACCGGTGTATCACGACCGAAAATTGATAAGAGTGCTTTTAATTTACTTCTTTCAGTACTAACTTCCATCACTTCTCCGGCAAAGTTTTTAAAAGGTCCTGAAATTACTAATATATTATCTCCTACCTGCATATCAATTTTGACTACAGGTTCGGCCTCTTCCATTTGTTTAAAAATGCGATCGACTTCTGAATGTGATAAGGGCATTGGTTTTACATGACCTCTACCTCTACCTACAGCTCGTCTCTGTTCAGCCCCCACGAAGTTGATTACATTAGGAGTATTTTTTACCATCTGCCAAGCGTGATCATCTAAGATCATTTGCACTAGCACATAGCCAGGTAATACTTTTTCTTCTCCGTGATAACGACTACCATCTTTACGCACTTTTACCGTTGGGCTCTGAGGTATTCGTATCTCTAAAACACGATCACTAAGATTAAAACTATTAACTCGTTGTTCGATGTCAGTTTTAACTTTTTTTTCGCAACCAGCAGCTACTTGTACTACATACCAACGGGGTTTACCTACTGCTACTTTCGTAGCTGATTCTGATTCATTATCAGCAGTAAAACTCATCAAAACACCTTCCCAGCTGCCCAGCCAAACACTTTATCCACAAGATAAATTAAACTGGCTACAAGAGCAACCATTAAAATGACAGCAACAGATTCACTAAGTAATTGTTGACGGGAAGGCCAAACAACTTTAGCTAACTCCTGCTTGGTTTCTTCTACGAAATTAGCATTATTAACGCCGTTATTTGAAGAGTCCGATGGAGTAATATCTTTGTCCTTGACAGTTTCTTTGTTTGTCACAATAATTTCCCTGATTAAATAGACGTTTTTTCTATGGCTATATCTTGCGAAAACCACAATCTCTATTATAGAGTCAATTAACTATATATTTCTCTAATGGTTAGACCAACACGCCCTAGAGGACTTGAACCCCTGACATTCGGTTTTGGAGACCGACGTTCTACCAACTGAACTAAGGACGTATATCTAATTACTATAACTTTTTTAACTAAATTTTGTCAAGTATTAGAATTTTATAACCAGTTTATAGTCAGTTGGAGCTAAACTTCAAGAAAGTAAGACATTGACACTTTTTCTCGAACCCGATGAGGTATAACGAGATTCTTCTTTTAAGAAGGTTATAGAGAAATTATTTTGCTTTTGCCGTTTTCCCTTCTAAGGGGCGATCAAAACGTTGTTTAATACGGGTAGCCTTACCAACTCTATCTCTGAGATAGTATAGTTTAGCTCTTCTAACTTTACCACGACGAATCACCGTAATGTTAGCGACAACCGGAGAATGAATCATGAAGACTCTTTCTACGCCAACACCCTGAAAAATACGTCTCACGGTAATAGTTTCATTGATACCGCCATTACGCATAGCGATAATTGTACCCTCAAAGGGTTGTACTCTTTCTTTCCCACCTTCTTGAATGCGTACACCGATTTTCACCGTGTCACCAACATTTAGGGAGGGTAATGTACCTTTGTCTTTCAGATAACCGGCCTCAATCGACCGAATTATCGCATTTGCATTATTTATAGACATGGGAATTTACTTGTCAAAAACTCACAATTGACCATCATAGCTTTTTTCTAAATCTGTTGTCAATAAATATTTTTCTCAAATTTCTTAGAATAATGATTACAACAAAACTAAAAGTATAGCTGTTGCTACCGCCACTATGTCAGCAGAGCCTAAGGCAAAAGTTAATTTTTCTCGTGTGATCGCCCTTGATTCAGAAAATTTTCGATCTACTGAATGTAATGGCTTGGCACAGGTGGCATTAGATTTAAAAGACGTTGAAAGTGTGGCAGAATATGCTTTAGAATCAATACAAGGATCATTTGAATACTTTGGATGGAAAACCTTTAAACTACCGAGCTATTTTTATGGTTCGTAACCTTACGGAAGTAGTAGATTCTCAGGCTAGAATGTTAGAAAATCTGAATAAAGGGCATTTAATTCAACCAAAAGTTTTAGTAATGGGTGGTTTGCAACAAAATCTAATGGAAGCACGACAATGGCTTAACCAAAATAGCATTCCTACTATTGATATTGATTATGTATGATCAAACCCTGAATAATCCTTTTTGTACGGCAGTTCGGCTAAGGGATTTTATCCCCTCTCTGGATGCAGAAATTGCTCTTACCGTTGTTAAATCAAATCTTAGGGAGAAAAAATGAACATGAGTATAACAGTAATGCAGTTAACCAGTCAAGAAATTAGTGATTATCGAGATCAATTAGCGGAATGTGAATCTGCTATGATGGCCTTAGATATAATTGAAGATGCTGAAGGAAATTTAGAAGATGGTGCAACTTCTATCGCTTTGGCTATTGGGCAAACTCCTGATAGGGTAGATTGGTTAGAAGGTTGGGCAAAACGTTGTCGGGTAGCTATTTGTCAGGAAAATTTACGCTCTGATTTAGAAGATAATTACATTGAAACTGCTGTTAATTATTTATTACAGAAAAAAATTTGCCCTCCTCTATTGGTTATTCCTGTGATTATTTATGTCATTAAACAAGGAGTTAATCAATTTTGTGAACCACTTTCTTATCAATTAGGGGTTAAAAATGAGAAATAAAAATATTAGTTTTGTCACTGATAATTATTCTATTTTTGATTATATTATTGGTTCTTCAGTAGATAATAGTATGGTTAATTATTATTAATTAATTGATCGGATATTTAATCGTTAAAGTTGATACAATTCAAAAAATTTAAAAACATAATTTGATATTTGATATTTCCCTCTTCCCTCTTCCCTCTTCGCTCTTTCCTTTTTGAACCAATTTAGCATACTGCTCAAAAGCCAGATTATTTGATTATTTATTGTTATAGAAAATGAAGAAATCTCAACAAATTCAACCTATTGTAAAAGTTAATGATATTTTGAGTTTACAAGTAGCTCCTGCTAATATTATTAAGGGAGAAAATTGCTTAATAAAAAGTGGCAAGTTTATCGCTCATTTTGGTAAAAATCCTTTAATTGTTGGCGGGGAAAAAACCTTAAAATTAATAGAAAATTATCTTAATCCTATTAGTGAAGAATTTAATTTAAGTCTCTCTTATCATAGTTACAACCCTGATTGTTCGGAAGTTTCTTTAAAACAATTACAAAAAGCTGTAAAATCTCATCAAGCTGATGTTATTATCGGTGTTGGGGGTGGTAAAGCCTTAGATACGGCAAAATTATTAGCTTATAACTGTCATTTACCCGTTATCACTATACCCACTTCTGGGGCAACTTGCGCCGCATGGACTGCATTGAGTAATATATATTCAGAATCTGGTGCTTTTCAATATGATGTCACTCTCAAAAATTGCCCTAATTTACTCATCCTTGACTATAACTTAATTGCCACAGCCCCTGTTAACACATTAATAGCAGGTATTGGTGATGCTATCGCAAAATGGTATGAAGCCTCTATCAGTAGCGGTGAATCTAGTTCAACTTTAACCATTGCCGCCGTACAACAAGCAAGAGTCTTAAGGGACATTTTACTACAAAAATCAGAAAGTGCGTTAAAAAATCCCTTGAGGGAAGAATGGAAAGAAGTTGTTGACGCAACAGTATTGTTAGCCGGAGTTAGCGGTGGTTTAGGAGGAGTAAATTGTCGTACAGTAGCAGCTCATGCTATACATAACGCTTTAACTCATTTTCCTGAAGCACATCATCAGTTACACGGGGCAAAAGTAGCCTATGGTATTTTAGTACAATTACGACTAGAAGAAATGATCGTTAATAATCAATTAGCAACCGCTGCCAGACAACAATTAATCAAGTTTTACCATAATATCGCCTTACCTTGCACTTTAGAAGATTTAGGCTTACATAACATTACTTTAGCTCAATTGCGTTACTGTGCCGAACTTACCTGTCAACCTTCATCAGATATTCACCGCTTACCTTTTAATGTCACTCCTGAGCAATTAATCGCCGCTATGGTTTCGACAACAGCGTAAAGAATTTAGAATGAAAAATGACAAAATTTCAAAAGCAATGATGACTTAATTTTTATCAGTATTTTTTTGTTGAGAAATTTAACGGGAGTCGTCTTTTGACATTTTCAAGATAGTTAATTAAGGAAAGATTGAGGATTAAAAATTAAGGTAAGTACTTGGGCAAAATTAATTGTATATAATAGGCAATGGGTAACAAGGGGTTTAAACCCCTTGCCTTGCATTGTTATCAAAGGCTTGGGAAAAATAAAATCCACAATTAATTTTACTTACCTACTTATTATGAAAGTGCTTTAAATTTAATAAATGCTTGTCTAAAGATACTAAATATATTTATTTACCTTGATAGATATATGTACTTAATTATGAGTATAATATTAAAAAGTAGTTTTTTTATTCTTATATTTTTTCTTAAACTATGACTAATTCTTGGACTATTAATGATAGTAATAAACTTTATCAAATAGAGGGATGGGGTGAACCTTATTTTTCTATTAATAATCAAGGCAATATTACTGTTTCTCCTCGTGGTAATGATTATAAAATAGATTTATTTGAGTTAGTTGAAAGTCTAAAAAAAAGAGATATTCATTTACCTTTATTAATTCGCTTTTCTGATATGTTAGATGATCGATTAAAAAGATTACATGAATGTATGAATGAGGCGATCGCTCGTTATAATTATCAAAATGTTTATAGAGGAGTATTTCCGATTAAATGTAATCAACATAAACAATTAGTCGAAGCATTAGTAGAATATGGAAAACCTTATAATTTTGGTTTAGAAGTTGGCTCAAAACCAGAGTTAATTATAGCTTTGGCTACTTTAGATATTGATAAAACAGGAGAAACTTTATTAATTTGTAATGGCTATAAAGATGAAAATTATTTAGAAACGGCTCTTTTAGCTCAACAATTAGGTCATAATTTAATTATTGTTATTGAGCAAATAAGTGAATTATTTATTATTCTCAAATTGAGCAAAAAATTAAAGTTAAAACCTCAGTTAGGAGTCAGGGCAAAACTACAATCTAAAGGCTCTGGGCATTGGGGTAATTCTACCGGAGAAAAAGCTAAATTTGGTTTAACAATTCCTGAAATTGTCACAGTAGTTAATAAATTAAAAAGTGAGAATAAATTAAATTGTTTACAATTATTACACTTTCACATTGGTTCACAAATTTCCTCTATCGCCGTAATCAAAGATGCCATTAGAGAAGCCAGTCAAATTTATATCCAATTATCGAAAATGGGTGCTGGAATGAAATATTTAGATGTTGGTGGTGGTTTAGCAGTAGATTATGATGGTTCAAAAACTAATTTTTATGCCTCAAAAAACTATAATATGCAAAACTATGCTAATGATATTGTGGCGGCAATTCAAGAGGCTTGTGAGGAGAATGAGATTGTATCTCCTATTTTAGTCAGTGAAAGTGGAAGAGCCATCGCTTCTCACCAATCCGTGTTAATTTTTAATGTGGTAAGTAGTAATAATCCGCCCTTAGAATTACCACAAAAAAGTGTGGAAAAAGAGCATTTAATTATCCGCAATTTATGGGAAACGTATAACAGCATTGAGGAAGAAAACTATCAAGAAATGTACCATGATGCGGTGCAATTTAAAGAGGAAGCTATTAGTTTATTTAATTTTGGTTATCTTAGTTTAGAGGAAAGAGCAAAAGCTGAACAATTATACTGGGGATGTTGTTATAAAATTTATCAAATTACTAAAAATGAAACCTATGTTAGTGATGATTTAAACGAGTTAAATGATTTAATGATAGCTACTTATTATATTAATTTATCTGTGTTTCAGTCAGCTCCTGATGCTTGGGCAATTGATCAATTATTCCCTATTTTACCTATTCATAGGTTACATGAAAAGCCAACATTAAAAGCAATTTTAGCTGATTTAACCTGTGATAGTGATGGTAAAATTGACAAGTTTATTGATTTATTAGATGTTAAAAATGCCTTAGAATTACATCCTTTACAAGTCAAAGAAGAAATAAATATTAATAACCCAGAAAATACTGATTTTAAACCTTATTATTTAGGAATGTTTTTAGTCGGTGCATATCAAGAAATTATGGGTAACTTACATAATCTTTTTGGAGATATAAATGTTGTTCATATTGAGAGTAAACAAGACAATTATCAAATAAAATATGTTGTCAAAGGAGATACTGTAACCGATGTTTTAAAATATGTCGAATATTCCGCAGAAGATTTAATCGAAAAACTCCGTTGTTTAACAGAAAAAGCCTTACAAGAAAAACAAATAGATTTAAAAACATCGCAACTTTTAATCAAAAATTATGAGGAAAACTTGCGCAGTTACACTTATTTAGGAGATACCTCCCTTCATCCCTAGCTAGAACTATAAACTAAACTTAGATAATTTGTAAAATTTTGTGAAGATGTACAACAAAAAAGTAAATTGATAAAATAATCACAGAAAAATATGACACAATTAAAATCAGTAATTAATTTAAGTTCAATTTTATTTTAAACCTATGACCTTACAGTTAGGAGATACAGTTCCCAATTTTACTCAAGCCTCTAGTTTAGGTGATATTTCTTTTTATGATTGGGCAGGAGATAGTTGGGTAGTGTTATTTTCTCACCCAGCCGATTATACCCCCGTTTGTACCACTGAATTAGGTACTGTAGCTAGTTTACAATCTGAGTTTCAAAAACGTAACGTTAAAACTATCGCTTTAAGTGTTGATGATGTAGAATCTCATCAAGGTTGGATTAACGATATTAACGAAACTCAAAACACCACTGTTAATTATCCTATCCTTGCTGATGGCGATCGCAAAGTGGCAGATTTATATGGTATGATTCATCCTAACTCTTTAAACAATCTTACTGTTAGAAGTGTATTTATTATCGATCCTAACAAAAAGTTACGCTTAACGATTACTTACCCTGCAAGTACAGGTCGTAACTTTGATGAAATTTTAAGAGTTATTGATTCTTTACAATTAACTGATTATCACCAAGTGGCAACTCCGGCTAACTGGCAAGATGGAGGAGATTGTGTAGTAGTGCCTTCTATCTCAACGGAAGATGCAGTGATTAAATTTCCTAAAGGTGTCACAGAAATTAAACCTTATTTGCGCTTAACTCCCCAACCTAATAAATAGATAATAAGTAATAAGTAATAGCTAATAAGTAATAGGTAATGAGGAATGAAAAATTAATTTTCGTCTTCAGTCAATATTGTGGAATTCTGACAAACAAAAAAATATTAGAAAAAAATGTAGCTTCATTATCATTATCTTTTCTTTATTTTTACTAAAAACATCATGAATCAATAAAATAGTCAAAAGTTTAATTATAAAATTATCAGTCATCAATTATAAATTATAATAAACTTTAACTGTTAATACTTGCTCTTGATAAAATAATGGATGGTATCTTTGATGTCGATATTGCTATAACGGCAAAAATACTCAAACTAGATCGTTTTTTAATTCTAAGATTTAAGTATGAAAATTTGTCTAGCCAAAATCAAACAGAGAGGATTCCATCGGCAACGGTAGAAATTACTTATAATTGGCAATTAAATTCAACAGATACCCATAAAAAAAAAATTATTTCTTATCAATTATTAGATTCCCCATTAACTTGTTATGGTTGGCAAAAAGCACCTTCTTTTACGAAAATAAGTAATAAAAAACAATTAGATAATCTTCATATTTATCATGATATTATTGAAGTTTTTGATCTCACTTTAATTCAATCTTTTTTAATTATACCAATGGTTTTGCAACGAAATCCACAAAATTCTCAGCCTTTAATTCTTGGTTTATTAGTAATGGAAAATTATAAACCTAGACGATGGCAAATATCAGAAATAGAAACAGGAAAATGGATGGCAAAACAAATTACTTCTTCAATTATTAATCAGCAAACTATTGCTAAAGTTCAATCATTAGTTGATGAACGTACAAATCAGCTACAAACAAGTTTAGATGTACAGGCAAAATTGGGCAAAAGAATGCGAGGACATATAGAAGAGTTACAACGTTTAAATAAAATTAAAGATGAGTTTATTGCTAGTCTTAGTGATGCCTTAAAAACACCTCTTTCTAATATGAAAATGGGAATAAAAATGTTAAAATTAATAGATAAAAATGAAAAAAATATTCGTTATTTAGACATTTTAGAGGATGAATGCGAAAAAGAAATTAACTTAGTAAATAATCTTTTAACTTTACAAGAATTAGAATCAAATCAATTAGCTATTGAACCTCAAAAAATTTATCTTAAACCTTTATTAGATGATTTATATAACTCTTTTTCTCAAGAATTACATTATCAGCAAATTAATTTAGTTATTGACAATCAACAAGATTATATTTATACTGACTTAAATAGTATGTCCTTAATTATTAAAGAGTTACTGACCAATGCTAGTAAATTTTCTTCAGAAAAAACTCAAATTACTTTACGAATTTATCGCAAAAAATCTGATAATATTATTGAGATTACTAATTATGGATGTGCTATTAATCCAGAAGAACAAATACAAATTTTTCAGCCTTTTTATCAAGGGCAACAAATAGAAAATGTTACCAATAGTGGTACTGGTTTAGGGTTAGCTTTAGTCAAATCTTTAGTACAAAATTTAAACGGAATAATTGATGTTTCCAGTATTTATGTTAATCAATCAGACAATTATTTAAACACTTTTACCATTACTTTTCCTCAATTATCGAATGAATGAGATCCTTGCAATATAATTTATCTTGGGATAGCAAAAATTATTCTCCCTTTCAACGTCAATGGGATATTTTTCTCGTAGCGTTGCAATTTTCTTGGTTTATATTTATTGATTTTATTAATCAAAATAATTCCCGTAGGCATTATCATAAAAGAGCTAAATGGTTAGTAAAAAAATTAATTAAACTTGGGCCTACTTTTATTAAAATTGGTCAGGCTTTATCAACTCGTCATGATTTAATTCCTATAGAATATGTAGAAGAACTTAGTAAGCTACAAGATCGAGTTCCTCCTTTTTTGTCTGAGAATGCTATTACTATTATTGAAGAAGAATTAGGAGATAAATTAGATAATCTATATAATGAGTTTCACCGTGTACCTATTGCTGCTGCTAGTTTAGGGCAAGTTCATTTAGCAACATTAAAAACTGGAGAAAAAGTTGTTATAAAAGTACAAAGAAGAGGTTTAGAAAAATTATTTAAACTAGATTTTCAAGTCATAAAAACTCTGATTAATTTTGGTGATCGCTTTTTACCCGGATTTAAAAAATATCAATTAAAATTAATCTATCAAGAATTTTTTGAAATATTATTCGCTGAAATAGATTATATTAAAGAAGGAGAAAATGCCGATCGTTTTCGCTATAATTTTCAAGATGACGAGCGAATTATCGTCCCTAAAGTTTATTGGCAATACACTACTAAAAAAGTTTTAACTTTAGAATATTTACCTGGGATAAAAATTAATGATAAAGAAACATTAGAAACAAAAAATATACCTCTTAAACCTTTAATTGAATTGGGAATTTGTACCTATTTAAAACAACTATTAGAAGACGGTTTTTTTCAATCAGATCCTCATCCCGGCAATATGGCAGTAAGTAAAAACGGTTCAATTATTTTCTATGATTTTGGGGCGATGGCAGAAGTAAAAGGATTGGCTCAAGAGCAAATGGTACAAACATTTTTTGCTATGCTACGAAAAGACGCTGATCAAGTTTTAGAGACATTAATCTATATGGGATTAATTGAGCCTGTAGGAGATATGACAGCGATAAGGAGATTAATTAGCTTTTCTTTGACTCGTTTTCTGGATAAACCAGTGGATATTAACGCTTTTCGAGAAATTAGTACGGAAATTTATCTGATGTTTGAGCAACAACCTTTTCGTTTACCTCCTCAGATGACTTTTATTATCAAAGCCATAACTACCCTTGACGGTATAGCCCGTAATTTAGATCCGCAATATAGCTTGATGTCTGCCAGTCAACCTTTTTTCCGCAGAATTAGTCGTTCTACTCCCCCTAACAATATCTTCTTAATGATTGCTCGTCAAGGTCAAATCTTGATGGAAAAGCAATGGAAAAAACCCTCCCGTTTAGAAACCACTATCCAAAATTTTCAAGAAAAGTTAGAACAAGGAGAACTACAAATTAGGATACGTTCTTTAGAAAATGAAAGAATTACTAAGAGCATTTATTTAGCCATTAAAACCTTGATTTATAGTTGTTTAGCAGGTTTTTCTTTGCTCAATGGCATTCTTGTTGTTTCTACGGTTTATCACTCATGGGCGGTGATTTTATTCGGTTTTACGGGATTATTTACCTTTTTATTATTGCGATCGCTTATCACTTTAATCCTCTCCGAAAAATTATTAAAATAACCTGAGTTTAACTCAATAAAGATTATTTTTAGGTTTCAATCAGAGATATTATTTCTGATAAATAATCCGCCGTTGATTGCACCAAGGCGATCGCCTGTTCATACGCCATACGAGTAGGTCCAATAATACCGACACTGCCCACAGGATATTCTCCTTGATAATAATAAGCTGAAATCAGACTACAAGACTGCATTGATTCTAAGGGATTTTCAGAGCCGATCCGAATTTTTACTTTTTGGCAAGAATGATCATATTCATTAACATTAAAAATTAAAGGTAAAAGCTGATCTTGCTCTTTTTCTAGTAAATTCAATAATATTTTTACTTGTTCTATATGAGAAAATTCAGGTTGTTTTACTAATTGTGAAAGACCTTGAATCAAAATAGGGGTAGAAGTTGAGAGACGATAACTTGATTTTATTTTTGTTAATAAACTTTTAATAAAATCTGCATAAATATGAAAATCATCTTTTAAATCACTCCAATCTAAATTACTTATTTCTGTCAGAGATTGACCTTTTAATTTATGGTTTAAATAGTTAGATAAAAGTTCTAATTCTCGATCAATTATTTCAGTATAATGATCATCATGGGCTATTTTTAACTGATTACTTTCTAATAAAACCGACTCAGTTTGATAATTATCAATCACCATCACTAACATAATTTGATCATTAGCTAATCTTAGTAATTGGATATGATGAAGAATATTACTAGCAATTTGAGGTAAAGTAATTAAAGCAATACAACCACTTAAATTAGCTAAAATTTTAGTAATTTTTTGAAAAATAATCTCGTAACAACTAAAGCTAGTAGAAAAGTTAAAATCAAGAAATTTATTCAGGGGAAACTTAACAGAATTGTCAATATTGATTAATTGATCAACATAAACACGATAACCTGAGTCCGACGGGATTCTTCCTGCTGAAGTATAAGGTTGATATAGAAAACCTGCTTTTTCCAATTTTCCCATAGTATTCCGAATCGTAGCCGAACTAACACTAAAATTATATTCATCAATCAGAGTTTTTGAGCCAACAGGTTCAGCCGTAGCGATATAATGTTTTACAGTAGCCTGTAAAATTTTTTGATGGCGTTCATTGAGCGTAATTTGAACAGTCATCTTTAGATATATTAGTTTTTATTAAGATTTTTTTAAGATTCTGCTAGTATAACAATGAATAATAAATAATGCAGAATTAGAAATAAAGACTTTTCCTAGGGTTATTAAATACTTGGTAATACAAAAAAAAGATGATGTGGCGAAAATTTTAAAATCTTTTATTATTTATAAGTAAGTGAGTAAAATTAATACTGCATTTTATTTTCCTCAAAGGTTGACGAACAGTATTTTTGTTAATAACAATTAAACTGAGATCTTGCATGACTTACATTAATACTTAATAGTTAAAGGTGAGAAAATCAATTCTATAGATGGTTAATGCCAATTCTTATACTTATTACTCATTACTCCCCCTTACCAGTCAATTTTTGGATAGGTGCAAGATCTGACTTGACTTTCTCATTTTTCTGATGTCGTCATCTACTTCTCTGGGAGTGGCATTACTGGGGTTTCATCGGTTAAATTCATAATCCCTGCCGTCACTATGCGATCGCCTACTTTTAAACCATCTAAAACTTGATAATCATTTCCTTGAAGACTACCCAGATTGACTAATTTTTGTTTAGCGATAAATTGAGGTTTATCAGGGGAAGAATTTTCCATCCCTTCAACGACAAAGACAAAGGTTTTATCCCCTAAACGAAATACTGCTGTCGCTGGTACTAAAACACCAGAACTTTCATTCCATATAACTTTCACTGGAACAGAGCCTTGATTAAATAAATTTACTGAAGTATTTTCAAGGGTAGCTTTAGCTAAAACTAATTGAGTATTGGCTGTGACATTGGGGGAGATAAAACTAATTTTTCCTCCTGTCACGGTTTTTCCTTGAGCATCTAAAATGACGATGGGTAAACCTAAACGTAATTTACCAGCTTCTTCTACGGGAATTGATAAATTGACTTCTAAAAGGTTATTTTCAGTAATAGTAGTTAATTCATCGCCCGAATCCAGATAATCTCCCTGTTTAACGGGTATATCCCCAATAATGCCTGTAAAAGGTGCAACTATTTCTGTTTTTTTAACTCTAACATCGATGGAGTTTATTCTTGCTCTTGCTTGTGATACATCCGCTTGAGCTTGGGCGATTTCTTCAATTCTTGCACCGTTTTCTAAACGTTTCAAATTTGCTTTTGCCCGTTCTACTTCTGCTTGTAACTCATTAAGATCTGATTTTCTTCCTTTTTTTAAAGCCGATAAACGCCGTTGTGCTTCCGTTAAAGACGCCATAGCTTGACGTTGAGTTTTTAGTCTTTCTTCAAATTGATCTTGAGAAATAGCCCCTTCTCGTTGTAAGTTACGATACCTTTTCACTCTTTCATCCGCTAATTCTAACTCGGCTTGGGCTGATTCTACCTGTGCTTGAGCTTGAGCAATTTCTTCTGGGCGCGCACCTTCTCTGGCATTATTTAACCTTGCGATCGCCTGATTTAATTCAGCTTTAGCTTGATCAATATCCTCAATACGACTACCGGTTTTCAGTTCTGTTAAACGGGCTTGAGCATTTTCTAATTGAGCTTGAGCTTGAGCTAATTCTGCTTGTAATTCATCACTTTCTACCGTTAAAATTACTTGTCCCCCTTGAACTGTCTCACCCTCTTTCACTAAAATTTGACTAATTCTTCCATCCACTTCTGATTTGACTGTAACTGCTTTAGGGGCATCTAATACACCCATGACAGTAGTGCTATCTTCTAAAGATTGACTGGTTAGAGTTACCCATTTTACGGGTATAGCTTGAGATTGTCCACTGGTTGCGATAGCTGGAGGTTTAGCACCTTTATTATTCGTAGTTAACCATAAATTTTTCCCAACACCAGCAATTACAGCAACAAAAATCACACTTCCGATTATCCGCCAACTAAAAGACGATTTTTTCTTAGTTTCTTGGTTGGAGGACAAAATCTGTAATTCTTTTTCAATATTTGATTCTTCACAAGGAGGAGGAGAGTTAGGATTAACCATATTAGTCAAGAGGTGATAGTTAATAGTGAATAGTTAGTCAAGAGATGATAGTTAATAGTTAGTCAAGAGTTGATAGTTAAAATTTATTATATCATTATAGTATATCAATTTGATATAAAATTTGAAGAATCTCATGTTAGAATTAGCAACGTTAGGATTATTACAACAAGAATCACTCCACGGTTATCGCCTCAAACAGCAGTTAGAATTATTCATGAGTGGCTGTATTAGCGTCAATTATGGTGCAATTTATCCCTTATTAAAACGTTTAGAAGAAAGAGGATTTATTCAAGTTTTTGTAGAAGAAGAGAGTAATATTTCTCGCAAAATTTACAGCATCACAAATGAGGGTAAAATCAAATGGCAAGAGAAAATGTTGGAGCATCCCCATGAAAGTTGGGTTAATTCTCGTTCTCGTTTTATGATTAAGTTTTTCTTTTTTAGTTATTTAGAACCCCAAGAAAGATTAAAATTATTAAGCCATCGTTTTATGACTTGTAAATTATATTTAGAAAAGAAAGAATTAGATTTTGATCTTGTTTGTCATGATCCTTATCAATTAGAGGCTTGGCATCGATGTAAGTTGGCGATCGTTGATGAAATTGAATGGTTAAGTATTCAAGTAGAAACTATAACCAAAATCATAAACTTAACAGAAACTTTTTAAGCAATAATTTTGAGATTATAATGTAATAAGATAACAAAGTAACTCATTAAAACTATTTATTCGATGACAGATAACTATCAACCCCTAGAAAATGAATCCCACGCTATTAATATTATTGATCAAGATGTCCATAGATTTTATGTAGGAGAATCTATGTTTAAATTAGGACATTTAATCGAAGGAATTAAGTGTAAACTAATTGATAGTTCTCGCAGTGATTTATCTAAAGAAAATATTAATTTGAATCGCAAAAAATGGATTAATGACGGTGTAGAAGTTGAATTATTAAAAGTTGGTGCTTTAGGTTGGCAAAAAGGTAAGTTAAAATTAAAAGTTACTGTTGAATTTTGCCCTGACGAATCAGTTAGATGAATTTAAACAAAATTAATAATAAAATGGCGAAAACTCCTCGTATTTTAATTCCTTTAGAAGTTAGAAAATATGTTTATAATCGAGATAATTATCAATGTCAAAGTTGTGGCAAAAATACAAAAGAAACAACCTTAAATATTGATCATATTATCCCATTAGCGAAAGGTGGAAGTAACGATATTAGTAATTTACAAACTCTTTGCCTTAAATGTAATCAGAAAAAAAAAGCTAATATTGATAGTCGTTTTCATCGTCATTTTAGTGATTAACCTAATCTTTTAAAAGAGGCAATTCCTTGGTTTTGTGTAACTCAAAACTTTACATTTAGTAAATCGGCAGTTAGGTAATTTACTAGGGATAAATAAAATAAGATTAATATTAAGAATACTTTAGAAAAGATAGGATTATTGTAGAATGGAATAAATAAACCTTAACTGTCTGTTAAGTAAAGTTAGTTTAGACTTCTTGCACCAAGTGGAGTAATGAGTAATAAGTAATCAGTAATGAGTTAAAAAATCAACATTTTTCACCTTAAAACAGATTTTAGTTTGAATTTTGCAAGAGGTCTTTTATTATTTAAGGTTTAGTTACAAAATAATTAATAATTAACCAAGGAAGTAAAAATAAATATTAATTAACAGATTAGCAATACAAAAATTTTATAAATTACGATTTAAGTAAAGGAGGGCAAAACTATGACAAACACTTTAACAATGGATGCCCTATATGAAAAATTAGATAAATTTGGGATTAAGAAAGGTTACGTTAAGAAAAATGGATTACCCAGTTGGTGGGATGAAGAATTGAATAATAAACCGGTGGCAGTTTTAGAGTGTAGTGGTTATATTGCTAAACGTTTTGGCTTAGATTTAAAATCTTTGCTGTCAGAAGATGAAGTGATAAAATTTAAAGTACAAGCACAACCAAAATTTAGACAAACACAACATCAAATCAATACACAACCTGTTATAGCCTGTGGATTAGCTAATCGTATTGCGGAAATGGTTGCTTATGGTAGTGAGATTACTTATACATTTCTTCCTATTAATCCCCTAGAAATTAGAAAGCAAATATTACAACATCATTCAGTGGTTGATTTAAGTAGCTTACTTGAATATTGTTGGTTGATGGGTATTCCTGTAGTTTATTTTAATGATTATCCCCAAAATGCTAGTAAATTTCAAGGAATGATTCAATGGCATCATCAAAAACCTGTTATTACTATTAGTTATAAATCTCAGCAGAAAGCAAGGTTAGCTTTTATTTTAGCTCATGAATTAGGGCATCTAGCCTTATCTCATGTTAAAGATAATTCATATATTGATGATAAAATTAGTTTTGATTCCCATGAAAAAGAAGAAGAAGAAGCTAATCAATTTGCTGTCAGTTTGTTATTAGGCGAAGCTAATAATTGTTTAGAAGGTAAATTAATTTATGATTATGAACAATTAAAACAAGAAGTAATAAAAGTCAATCAAAAACATTCTAGTCTTGATATTGGTTTAATTATTTTAAATCATGCTTGGCATAGTAAAAAATGGGGCATGGCAAATAAGGCTTTAAATGACTTCTTTCCTGTTGATAATGCAGGAAAATTTATTAATCAATTTTTGGCTAATCGATTAAATTGGGATGTATTTGATGATGATAGTTATGAGTATTTAGCTGAAAAAATAGATAATTATGATGAAGAAACGGATAATTATAGTGACACAAATAACAATCGCCCAATATATGGTAAAGAAGAATCCTTAAAAGTAATTATTGGAGGTAACAAGATTTTCTATTACTGTGATTTTTGCAAGAAGTCTATCACTGGGCAAGGTTTTGAATCTTGTAGTTGATTCTTATTACCATTATCTTCAAAAAAATTCCATTGCCAAGGTGCTTTTTTCGCTGATGACATCCATAATAATCTTTTAGCCCTCGTCATGGCTACATATAATAAACGATATTCTTCAGCTTGTTTTAGTTGGTGAGTTTTCTGAGATGCTAAAAAAATATTCGTCAATGGTGGTTTATTGTCACAAGAATATTTCTGATGAGTAAGCGATCGCAAAATAGTTCTAGCAACATCAGGTAAACTAAAGTTACCTAAGAATCTACCACTTTTTGGCACATAAGGATCAGCCCCGCCCGGAATAACATTTTCATGTAAGAATGGTAAAAAGACATAATCCCATTGTAACCCTTTTGCTTTGTGCATTGTCATAATAGTAACTTGTCCATTTTTGCTATAAATATCCTCATTATCTATTTCGACACCTTTAAATTTTTCAGAATTAATAATTTCTTGTAAAGTGGAAATCATCGTTTTTAATGAACTATTACCTATAATTTGTTGATAAATTGTTTCGCTTAATTTTTGGGCAGTTGCCAATTCTGACTTTTTATATCCTAACAAGGAAGAAATGAAAGGAATTAATCGATAATGGGGTAATTCTAAACGAGCTTTTAATAACTTTAAACAATAATTTTTAGCTTTTTTTATATGTTCAGATTGTGGTGGTTCAATCGCACTAGGATATAAAAATTTTTCAGGATAAATACTTAAAGCGTTTAAGTCTTGAGCTTCAATTAAATCTTTATTTTGCAGAGTTTCTAGGGTATTTTTGAGATATTCACGAGAATGAGGACAATCTATAAACTGTAAAATAGATAAAATTTGTTGCGGAATCTCAGTATAATTATTAACATCATGGATTAATTTTACTAAAATTTTATACTGTGAGTTTAAATATTCTAAGTGTTTAGCTAAAAAAAATCCTTGTCGATTTTCTCTAACTAAAATTGCTAAATTATAACTGTCTTTAGCTTCTTCATTATTAAATAATTGAATAATTCTTTTACCTATTAATTCTACTGTTTTATATATATCTTCAGGCTCATAAATTTCGACGCCTTTGCCTTCAGCTTGTGGATTTGCATCGGATTGTTGATCTTCTTTTCCCACAATTTCAATATATTGCTCTCGAAAAGGTAAAATTGATTCTAAGTCATTTGTTAGTTTATCGGGCAATTTTTGCCGAATATTCTGATTAACCCACTTTAAAGTCTTATTAGCTGTCTCGATAATAGTTTTACTGCTTCTTCCTGCTTGATTCATGGTAAAAAATTGACCATTTTCTTGACACTCGTGGCAAAAAAGACGAAAATAAAGGGGATCAGATGCTGTAAAAGTAGAATTTATCGCTTGATTAGGATCGCCTACCCTGACAAAATTCACCTTACCATTATTAGTATCAGTAGCTAAAATTTCTAGCAATTTTCCTTGTAATGGGCTAGAATCTTGGGCTTCATCTTCAAATACTCCAAAAACTTCTTTTTGCCACATTTCCCTTGCTTTATCGTCTTCTAACACTCGCAATGCACCTAATATTAAATCATCATAGTCAATTAAACTTTCTTTTTTCATCAACATCTCATACTCTTGATATAATCCTTTAGCCATCGCTATTAAACGATAAGGATTATTAAGATCATCTTGTAACGTGTCGAGTTCATAATTTGTTAAACCTGAACTTTTAATTTGACGAATGACATTATGAGCAAATTTAGGTAAAACTTCGGTTAGTAACGCCGAATCTCGCCGTAATCGCTCACTTTCTTCTCCGTCAAAATTATTACTTTTTAAGAGTAGCTGATAATAAGCCCCATTATTTTTTGCCCATTCTGTCACCGTTGTGCGGAGAATACGATGACTCGGAGTAGCATCAATTAAAGTACTACTTTCAAGATGAAGTTGTGACAATAAAGGATGACGATTTGCAATATTAACCGCCAATCCGTGAATTGTTTGCACACTGAAACCAATAGATGGTAAATTTAATTGTTTTAAATTGTTTTTAATTTTATCTTTAATACTAGCTGTAGCTGATCGAGTATAAGTAACTATTAGTAATTGACGATTATTATTAAGATTATGATTCTTAATAGTAACCGTAGCAGCAACAGCTAAACTATGGGATTTTCCTGCCCCCGGCACGGCTGAAATTGCCATTTTACCGCCTTTCCATTCTCCTAAATATTTTTGTCCTTCTCTTAAGTTATCAATTAAATTTTGCATTTTTATTTACTAAAAAATACTTTAAATAAATATAGTATTTCTATTTAGGTTGTGGCTGGTAAAATTAAACATTTTCTCATTTGTCATTTGTTATTGTTAACAAGGATTTCCCCGTTATTTTTGATAGTCTTTGATTGTTTACAAATCCTAAGCGGATTGCTATATATCATATTTATCTAAATTATACAAGTATTTTGTTCAGTATTTATCATCTTTTTAATCTTGCTTGATTCATTTAATAAAATAATAAAAATCTAAGATTTATGTCAAATTTTAATTATGGTTACCTGAAAAAGTATGAATGGGTAATAATGCTCAAATTCTAAATTCTAAAACCCTTAATTATGGGTAGCGGGGGGAATAAAGCGAATTTCAATGCGTCTTCTTACTTCATCAGCCTGACGATTAAGAGGGGCTAATTCTCCTGAAGGCAAATATAATTGAGCACCAGAATAAGCTCTAAATTTGACGTTTTTAAACTGCCCTTGGGCTTGTAATTCTTGCACCACCCCTAAAGCTCTCATTAAGGCTAAATCAGCATTAGAGCCCGGATTTAACTGAGTAACTTTTAATTCATTTTTCGCTACTTTTTCTAAATTTTGATCTAAATTTCCTGTTAATTCTAAAACTTGTCCATCTGTATGGCCAATTACTTGGATAAAATCGATTTCTCTTTCTTCAATAATTTTCTCAATTTGAGGAATAATTTTGTTATTTATATACTTTTTAAAATCTGGGGTTAATTCTGCACTTCCAGATTTAAACTTAAAATTACCTGATTTTTCATCAATTACAATAGGTGTAGCTGATTGTAACCTTCGATTTAATTCTAAAGACTGAAATAAAGCTAATAATAATAAAAAGCTCATAATCATAAAAGCATTAGACATCAAATCTGTAAAGGAAGGAAAAACATTTAAGTCTTCATTTTCTTTGACATTTCTTCGACTCGATCTCATTATTTTATTTTAAAATGTTAGGATGCTATAGTAATCCGATTTGATTTGTGGCATTTTCGTCGGGAAAAATTGAGAATTGAGAATTAAGAATTGAGAAATGATTTGAGTTTGAGAGTTATTACTATTTAATTTACCCCAACCGATTTTCCGATTGCTATATTAACTAATATAGATAAATATTCTCACAATTAATCATTATTTTTGATTTTCTTTTTCAATAACTACTTGACGAAATCCTAATACGACAAAAATATTTGATAAAGTTAAAAAAAATTCTGCACTTCCATGTAACCAATCAACATTGGCTAAGGATGTTTGATAATGAGTTTCAGCATAAATTCCCGCAGGTATAGTAATAGCTACGAATAATAATAGTAAATAAAAGCCCATTAAAGCTATTTTAGGTACTTTTTGTGAGCGAGTCAAAAACCATAAAAACCCAAGGTAAGGAAAAAGAGAAAAGGCGAATAGAGTTTCTTTACTGACAAAACTGAGAGTGAATGATTCCATGATGTTAAAATGTGATTAATCCAAAAACAGATTCTAGTTCATATTACTAATTTTATTAATGTATTATTCATGACCATACACTTAACAATTGGTTGGCTTTATCCTAAATTAATGAGTACCTACGGTGATCGAGGTAATGTTATCTGTTTAGAAAGAAGATGTCAATGGCGTAATTTAGATGTGTCTATTTTACCATTAGATCAAGATACAGATATAAAAACCTTTTCGGAATTTGATGTTATTGTCGGCGGTGGCGCGCAGGATAGACAACAAGAAATTGTCATGCGAGATTTACATGGTGAAAAAGCTGAGATTATGAAAGAGAAAATCAACACTGGTATTCCGGGGGTTTTTACCTGTGGTTCACCGCAATTATTAGGGAATTATTACGAACCAGCTATAGGGCAGAAAATAGACGGTTTAGGTATTTTAGATTTAGTGACTAAACATCCAGGGCAAAACGTTTCTCGCTGTATTGGCAATGTTGCTTTTGATATTGTTGCTTCTCCCTTGCTAGAAGATTTAAAGGAAATGTTAGGAGAATCTCCTACGGTGGTAGGTTTTGAGAATCACGGTGGAAGAACTTATTTAGGAAAAGTTTCGCCTTTAGGTAAAGTGGTTAGGGGTTATGGTAATAATGGTGAAGATGGTTTTGAAGGTGCTTTTTATCAAAATTCTATCGCAACTTATGCGCATGGCCCTCTTTTACCTAAAAATCCTTTTTTGGCTGACTGGTTAATTATCAAGGCGATCGAACAAAAATACCAAAAAAAAATTACTTTAACACCCTTAGATGATAGTTTAGCGAATAAAGGGCGCAAAGCAATGTTAAAAAGAATTTTAACTTAATAATGATTCGTGGCAAAATCAACATGACAAATTTCAAGGCAAGGGGTTTAAACCTCTTGTTTCATAAGCATTTAATAATTTATTTGTACTATAAAATAGTTTACAACTGATTTAGGATTGCTATAGCTCATAAAGGAATGCTATACAATTATTTTTTCAGGGCTAAAGTTAAACCATCTCCAATAGAAATTATACTTAAATCAATACGATAGTCTTGAGATAGTTTTTGGTTAAATTCTCTTATTTTTTTAGTGGGATTATCGTTAATATTTTGATCAACTACTTTATTATCCCAAAACACATTATCAATAGCAATTAAACCATTTTTTCTCACTAATGTTAAAGATTTTTCATAATAATTATAATAGTTACTTTTATCGGCATCAATAAAAACAAAATCAAAGGTTTCTGTTTCACCTAATGCAATTAATTCATCTAAAGTATCTAAAGCTGGTTTTAAATGTAAAGTTATTTTATGATCTACTTTAGCTTTTTGCCAATAATTTTGAGCAATATCAGTAAAATCTTTACGGTTGTCACAGGCGATAAGTTTTCCCTCGTCAGGTAAAGCTAAAGCCATGGCAGTTGAACTATAACCCATAAAAACACCTATTTCAAGAATCTTTTTTACTCCTATTAACTTAATTAATAATGCCAAAAATTGAGCTTGATCGGGGGAAATTTGCATTTTTCCCAATGGATGAGAAGATGCTTCTTGACGTAATTCCTGTAAGATTTTCGATTCTCTTAAAGAGACTGATAACAAATATTCGTATAATTGAGAGGATAGGTTAAGATTTTTGATGCTCATTTTTGATTATAAATAATGGAGAATTCGTTAAAGTATAAGGTGTAGGGAAAATCTATAATCTATAAACTATCAACTATAGCAATTCTAAATCATAATGATTGTTAAGCTATATTTCTAGCAGAATATCTCAACTGCTCAACAAATGTCAACTATTAACAGTCAAAAATTAATTAATAATTTATGTTTAATTTATCCAATAATTTTACCATCATCGCTATTACTTTACTTGCCTTAATTATAATAATTTGGGGTTATAATCGAGCCAAACCTTTTGGAGAAATTGGTATTTTAGCTTGGTTACAATCATTAACTTTAATGACTCCTTGGTTAGTCTTTTTTGGATTATTAGCCACAGGAATATATATTAATCTTATTGCTGTTATTTTACTCTTAGTTTTATCTTCAGGTATTTACATTTATCTAGGTAGTTTAATTAGGAAAAAAGCTGAAAAAAATATTAATCTTAATCTTGATGACATCAAAAAACAAATAATTCAAAATGTTAATAACAGTGACGCTATTAAAGACAATAATGAAAATTTATCCCTAAATAAACCCTCCACTTTAAACGAAAATAAATTTCCTCTAAAAATAGAACAAATAAAACCTGATTTTACTCCTATTAATGAAGACGATTTAAAAATTATTAAGACTATTTTTGGGATAGACACTTTTTTTATTACTGACACAATTCCTTATCAAGAAGGGATTATTTTAAAAGGAAATTTACGAGGAGAAGCGAATTATACTCATCAACATTTAACGGAAAAATTAACCGAAAAATTAGGCGATAAATACCGTTTATTTTTAGTAGAAACTCCCGAAGAAAAACCAGTAGTAATTATTTTACCTAGTACTAATGATCCTGTTCCCTTAACTTTAGCACAAAAAAACTTAGCCTTAGTCTTATTTTTAGCGACAATTTTCACCACAATGGAAGCTATCGCTTTACTCTTAGGATTTGATTTAGTAGGTAACTGGAATCGTTATCAGGAAGTATTACCTTTATGTATTGGTTTATGGGTAATTTTATTAGCCCATGAAATGGGACATCAAATCATCGGTGCTAAAAATAATGTTAAAATTAGTTTACCTTTCTTTTTGCCCACGATTCAAATTGGTAGTTTTGGTGCGATTACTCGTTTTGAATCTTTAATCCTGAACCGTTCTGTATTGTTTGATATTTCTTTTGCGGGACCTGCTGCTGGATTTGTCGTTTCTTTAGCCATTTTACTTTTTGGGTTTTTAATGTCTCATGATGGCACGGGTTTTGAAATTCCTACTACTTTTTTTCAAGGCTCAATATTTGTTGGTATTTTAGCTAAATTATTTTTAAATTCTGCTTTACAAAGTGAAACCGTTGGTGTAAATCCTTTCCTTATATTAGGTTGGTTAGGCTTAGTTATCACCGCCTTAAATTTATTACCCGCAGGGCAATTAGATGGTGGTAGAATTATTCAAGCAATCTATGGCAGAAAAACCTCTCGCCGTGCAACCATTGGCACATTAGTAATTTTAGGTATTGTTAGCATCCTCAACCCTATTAATTCTTTACCTTTTTATTGGGCGATCGTAATTTTATTTTTACAAAGAGACTTAGAGCGTCCTAGCTTAAATGAAATAACTGAACCTAATGATAAACGAGCAGCATGGGGATTAATATTAATTTTCTTATCTTTAACTACTTTAATTCCCATTACCCCCAGTTTAGCCAGTCGTTTAGGTATTGGCTTTTAATAACCCTCTTTTGTCAGTTTCCGATTTTAACTATTATTAAATATTTTCAAACAGCTTGATAACTAAAGATTAAAGCATACTACAGAGTCAAATTTACTAATTTAAAGTTTCGATTTATTTCATATTATTA
>NZ_VRZC01000299.1 GCF_016743215.1 Geminocystis sp. GBBB08 | reverse complement strand
CTTTTACAGACTTACGTTTAAGCGTTCTGATAGCCATTTTTGCGTCTCTAGCCGTAATAAAATCTTTCCTTTTTGACAGTTCGATTAATTTAGCGAAAACTGGACTAACACCGCCGTCAACAGTATTTTGATTCTCAGTGTAGATACTTCTAACCTCTTGAATGTACCTTTTGGCAAGGTTAATGCCTTTTTGGAGAAATTGAAAAGGTAATGTTGGCGGTGTTGACAGATTGTTGACACCCCCGTCAACAGTGTCAACATTAAAAGCTAAATCGAATAAATAAAGAAGTAAAGCAATTTCTCCTGCTACCCTTTTATATTTTGAATAAACCGCTCTGAGTGCGCCGCTTGGTTCATTTACTTTTAAGTTTTCGAGTTCATTAAAGAATTGCTCATACAGCTTCACTCCCTGACTATCTAGCTTTAAATTTAGTTGTGGCAATCGTTCTAATTTCTCATAGGTACTTAGCAACATCGGTTTAATATCAATCTTGACGTTACTATCAGGAAATTTTGCCCTTTTTACTGGTAAATAGGAGTACACAAAACGAGCCCAATAACCGCTTTCATCCTGACAGCTTCCCATTTGTTGACGTAAAATGTCAGGTTGAATCCCCCCAACAATACTCAAAGAAGATTTAGCAGTATCGTAGCGATCTCCATTTTTGCGGTTAACCTTAATACCCCGTCCATCTCTAGCAGACAAAATCTTTTCTGAATCGCTACCTTTACCGCCACGATAAGCATTATTCTGTTTAATTAGCGCCGCTAATTCATCAATGAGGATCAAGAATCCTTTTGACTGCCGATCGATTAAAGAAGCCACAAACTCACTGGTAAAATCTGAAATATAATACTCAGTTGGTTGAGGTTCTTTCATATCCTCATCGCCCTTATATTCATCAAATTCTTTCTTCAGTCTCTTATATTCTTGATTAGCTTTTGATTGAAGGGATAAAATACCGCTACTAAATAAGTCTAAGGTAGGGCTTTTTGCCGTTCCACTTTCACCCACGATCGCGCTAAAAAAAATCGGTTTAGCTGTGAAATTTGTTGACTCGATCAAGGTTAAATCAGTATTTGGATTAACCAAACTTGCCACCATAGGTAATAATGCCGTCAACATCGAAATATGATTGCTACCGATAATTTCACAATATGTTTTTAATGGATATTCAAAAGAATTAGGCAAGTAATCACTAATCCGAATATCAGAATCTTTGATAGTGGCGATCGTCTCAATTTCAGACTGAATGTGAAATTTATCATCTTCTTTGTTT
>NZ_VRZC01000298.1 GCF_016743215.1 Geminocystis sp. GBBB08 | reverse complement strand
ATCATCCCGGATACCGCCCCTAAAGCATTCACATCTCGATAACGAGGCATTAATTCCTTAAACTTACCTAATCTCTCTAAATGCTCATCTACATCGGCTTGAGAAAGTTTACTTTTGACTTCCACTAAAATTGCTTCCGTTTCGTTAACTACTAACAAATCAATCTGTAAACCACCCGTCGCCCTTTTTACCGACACATCCGAGAGAAACTCATGAACATCAATGCCTTTTTCTTGAAATAAACGCACTACAGCAGGACGCACTTGCCATTCGACAAACTCCCCTAAACGATTACCTAATTTACCAATTTGCTCATCGGTTTTTTTACTTTGTTCTTTTAGTAGTCTTTCTGTTTCTCGAAAACGTCGATCAGTTTCTTGAAAACGTCGATCAGTTTCCTGAGCATTTTCTTTTAAAAGTCGATCAGTTTCTAAGGATTTTTCCTTTAAAAGTCGATCGGTTTCCTGAAAACGGCGATCGGTTTCTTTTTGAGCTTCAATTAACTCTTTTAATAATTGCCAAACTTCTTCGGAGGTGGTAGTCATAATCAATTATCCTCAAAAATACTTACATTTACATTATAGCAACATCGATAGCCAAGGACGGCACTGCACGATCGCCTCTTTCATATTTCAAAAGGACTCTAAAACGGAATTAATGCCAGTGGTTTAGGAATTTATAATCACGGCGAGGGAATTAATGGTCGTTTTTGGGATAATCGTTTGTTGACTATTAGTAATATAGAAGTATTTAACATCACTGGTACACCTTATAATGATGATTTGCGAGGGTTTGCTTTAAATGATACTCTCAATGGTGGTAATGGTGATGACATCTACACTGTTAATAGCACGGGCGATCGAGTTACAGAAAACGTTAATGAGGGTACAGACACAGTACAATCATCAATTACCTACACGTTAGGCAATAACCTTGAAAACCTTATTTTAACAGGCACTACGAATATAAACGGTACTGGTAACACCCTTAATAACTTGATTACGGGTAACAGTGGCAATAATAGTCTTTCTGGTGGAGTCGGTAACGATACTCTTAACGGTGGTGTCGGTGCTGATACTTTAATTGGCGGTGTCGGTAATGATATTTATACTGTTGATAATATTGGGGATATAGTCACAGAAGGATTAAACGAAGGTACAGATTTAGTCTTCTCCTCCCTTACTTATACCCTGACGGTAACGATACCCTCAACGGTAGCAGTGGTAATGATACCCTAGACGGTGGTAGTGGTAATGATACCCTAACCGGCGGTAGTGGTAATGATTCATTCCGTTTTAATTCTACTTCTGAAGGAATTGATCGTCTTACGGACTTTAATATAACCGATGACACTCTTCGAGTTTTAGGTAGTGGTTTTGGCGGTGGTTT
>NZ_VRZC01000297.1 GCF_016743215.1 Geminocystis sp. GBBB08 | reverse complement strand
AGTAATGACAGTATTACTTGTGCCAAAATCAATTGCGATCGCCATTATTTTTTTAGTTAAAAATTAAAAGTCGATTAAGATTGTTATATATTCCTTATTCCCAATTATTTAAGTCTTTGATAAACAGTAACTAAACCATTTTCATCTCCTACATTACCTGGGAATAAAACTACTGGTAAATTCGGAAAAAGATGATGATTGTCAGGAGTAATTATAACAGAACATCCAGCTAAAATTTGCCCTAATAATCGCGCTTCCTTTAAAGCTAAACCATCACTTAAAACATCATTAGAAGTAATACCACCTTTACTAATTAAAAAACCAATATCTGAAGGTAAACCTCGCACAATATCCATCAATACCGCCGAAACTTGTTTACCAAATTCTAATCTTGTTTCGATGTCAGGAAAATTCAATTCTTGACGACTGGTATAAACTACGGGAGTTTTGCCGTTATTTAAAGTATCTTTTATCTTGTCTAAAGCTAATGTGATAATGCCGTCTCGTTGAGTTAAATCATCCCTTAAAATGGTTACATCAATTTCAATGCCGACAATATCAGGTTGCTGTAATAATTGATTAAGTTGAGCGGTGGTTTTTTTAACGTGAGAACCGACTATAATAACCCCAGAGTTACTCGTAGGTTTATATTTAGCCATAGCTTCTGCTTCAATGGGTTGTTTCCCTAATCCCGCTAAGGAAGTTAAAATACTAGCTGCACTACGAAAAAGGAACTTTTTGCCCTCACGAGCAATTTGTAGTAAATCATGGGCAAATTTATCTAAATCCTGTTGATTTTCACCATCGACTACCACACATTGATTATGTTTCAACTCTCGAAGGCGATTTCTACTATCATTTCTAATCTCATCTAACAAAAATCTCTCGACTTTATCGGCGATAATTTTACCTTTTGTTTTTTCTTCTACATAATCAGGAAGGTAACTATATTTATAACCAAAAACAGAATCTTGAGCAAATTCCGTTTGATGCACGGGAGTTTCAACACCGTTGATTAATAGATAATGAATCGAGTTACGGGTGATTCTTCCGCCTTCAAAAAATGCCGGTATGAGGAAATGTGCGTCAAATTCGCCTAATTCTTCAGCAATAACGTCTGTTTCTAGAGGATAATGCCCTCTTAACGTAGAATCTGATCTACTTACTACTAAATACTCTTTAATTCCTTCTAAGGCGATCGCCTCTTTTAAATTACGACAAACTTCTTGAGTAACTTGTTGAGCTTCTGTGGGAGTTAATGCCCTTGTGTTAGTTAAAATGAAGAAAATGGAGGATTGATCTTTTAAGCCATCTCGTAAAGTTTCTACATCCCATTTCATTAACAATAAACAACTGTGGACTGTTTGAGAACCTGTCGGTTAATCATCTAATACAATTATCTTTGGTTGTTTATTCATAAATAATAGTTTATGTCTAACAGA
>NZ_VRZC01000296.1 GCF_016743215.1 Geminocystis sp. GBBB08 | reverse complement strand
CTGGTAATACTCTCAACAACAATATTACAGGCAATACAGGCAATAATATTCTTAATGGTGGTGATGGTAATGACACTCTCATCGGAGGAAATGGTAATGATAGTCTGATGGGTGATCTTGGAGCGGATAGTCTAATTGGTGGCTTTGGCGATGATAAATATACTGTAGATAACGAAAGTGATCGCATTGTTGAGAATAATAATGAAGGAATAGACAGTGTAGAATCTTCTATAACTTACACTTTAGATAATTATCTTGAAAATTTAACCCTCACAGGTGTCAGTGATATTGCTGGAACTGGAAATAATTTTAATAATATAATAATAGGCAATATAGGTAATAATGTTCTTAATGGCGGTGATGGTAATGATACTTTAAACGGTGGAATTGGAGCAGATTTATTAATAGGTGGTAGTGGAAATGATTTTTACATTATCGATAGTGAAAACGATTTGATTGAAGAAACCTCAAATCTCTCCACAGAAATAGACATAGTTGAATCTTCTGTAAACTATATACTAGGTGAAAATATTGAACAATTAAACCTAGTAGGCACAATGCCTATTACTGGTATTGGAAACAACCTTAATAACATAATTAGCGGTAACAGTAATAATAACAAACTTATTGGCAATGATGGTAATGACACTTTAAACGGTGGCGATGGTAATGATATATTACAAGGATTCAATGAAAACAATATTAATCAAGGATTAGCAGAAATTGACTATCTTGTAGGAGGAATTGGTGCAGATAAATTTATTTTAGGTATTTTTAATGGCTCTGCTTACGATGATCTTAATACAACAACTGACGGTGCTACCAATTATGCCAATATTATGGAGTTTAATCCTAGTCAGGGAGATATTATCCAATTAAAGGGTTCAGCGATTAATTACCGTTTAGCAATATCTAATAACAACACAATGTTATACATAGATAAGGCAGGTAGTGAACCTGATGAACTTATTGCCATTGTGCGTGATGTTACTTCCCTAAATCTTACTTCTAGTAGTTTTCTGTATGTAGATAATCTTGTCTTCGATGTCGGAACTATTACTAGTGATAATTTTATAGGTTCAGAGGAAGATGATGCTTATGATGGTGATGATGGGGATGATAGTATCAGTGGTGGAAATAATATCACAGGGGATGTAGATGATGGCTATGATACACTTTATGGTGGTAACGGAAATGATACCATCTCAGGAGGAGTTGACGAAGATTGGATCAATCCAGGATTAGGCAAAGATTTAGTCTATGGTGGGTTAGCCACAGATTATTTTTTCAACGAAGATACCAACACTTATAATGTGGATGGATATATCGATACTTTAGTCATCGACTATACTAACGCCAATGGCGGTATTCGTTATGAATTTTTAAATGATTCAGGAACTTATCTTTTTGCCGATAGTAATGGGGATGAAAGTCGCAACAATGAGACTAATTGGGTTAAGTATTATGGAATGGACAAATTCCAAATTACAGGAAGTAACTT
>NZ_VRZC01000295.1 GCF_016743215.1 Geminocystis sp. GBBB08 | reverse complement strand
CAGTAAATTTAATGACTAAAAGTTTAAATATATTATCACAGTTAAAGTTATTAAGTAGTCAATGGACATTTAATCATCAATCAGAAAATTTAGAAGAATTAGTAATAGATTATGTAACAAAAATTAATTTAACTAAAACTTTCAAAGAAAAACCAATTATTTTCATTGCTGAGATAGAATTTTACAAATTTATTGCCGCTTTCTTTGCAGGAGTTGTCAGTGAGTCTTGTCTTTTTTTAATTAATCCTCATTGGCAGATTCGAGAATGGCAACAAATAGAGAATATAGTTAACCCAGACATTATTTTTGGGAACATTAATTATCATTTTTCTTCAAATAACAAAAACTCCTCCAGTTTTACAGGCATAATGATTCCCACTGGTGGCACATCGGGTAAAATTAAATTTGCAATTCATACATGGGAAACTCTCACCGCTTCGGCTATGGGTTTTTATCAATTTTTTGATCATTTATCCATTAATTGTTACTGTTGTTTACCTTTGTATCATGTTAGCGGTTTAATGCAGGTAATTCGTAGTTTTATGACGAAGGGAAAGTTAGTTATTAATAGTTTTCAAAATATCAAAAATAATTTAGATGATATGGAAAATTACCATGATTATTTTATGTCTTTAGTGCCGACTCAGCTACAGTTTTTTCTTGGTAATAAGCCTAAATATTTAAGTAAATTTAAAACTATTTTAGTAGGTGGTGCATCAACTTATCCTCAACAAATAGTATTAGCAAATAAATATAATATTCCCATAGCTTTAACCTATGGTATGACAGAAACAGCATCAGGTATTAGCATCTTAAAACCTCAAGAAATTCAACAAGTTAATCATAATAATGGTAAAATTTTACCCCATGCTCAAATTATTATTGATGAAGAAAAAGAAGGTATTATTAAAATAAAATCTCAAAGTTTATTTAAAGGTTATTATCCTCATTTAGAAAATATAGATATTTTTAGCACCGATGATGTTGGATATGTAAATAATGAAGGGTATTTATTTATTTTAGGTCGTAACAGTCACAAAATTATTACTGGAGGAGAAAATGTTTTTCCTTTAGAAATTGAAAGGGCAATTTTTGCCACAAAATTAGTTAAAGATATTTATATAAAAGCAGAAAAAAATGATTATTGGGGGGAAGTTATTATAGCTTTTTATGTGCCAATGAATGATAATATTAGCCATGAAGAAATTAAATTAAAACTTGTCTCTCAAATTGCCAATTATAAAATCCCAAAAGTATGGCAAAAAGTTCCTAAAATTTCTCGTAATTCTCAAGGTAAAATTACTATATAGTAATCTTATGTGAGTTGTGAGATTTAAAGAGGTGTTAGCTATCAGCTATCAGCAGTAAGCTTTAAGGTATAGTAAGATTGACAGATTTATTGTTTAATAGACACGAGTGCAAAATAAAAATTATAGCGTTTTTCATTATGGTGAGGTCTTTATAGAACCTATTTGATATTTACGCCTGTAACCCAAATAACAAAAGGCTTTGACGAGATTAAGGTATTTCTTCTGAAATCATTATTATGTAA
>NZ_VRZC01000294.1 GCF_016743215.1 Geminocystis sp. GBBB08 | reverse complement strand
TATTCAAATGGTATCGTTTTAGCAGTAATTCATTAATCAGGGTTTTTACTATTCTAAATCGCTTTAACTTTAAAGAAAATGACAGTGATATTAACGGGATGGTTTACCGGCGTTATGTGGAAGAAGGAAAACACGAACAAGGGCGATACTTCACGCCTAAACCAGTAGTTGATTATATTTTGGATAAAATTGGCTATACGTCAGATAATTTGGCTATTAGAGACAAAAAATTACTAGATTTAGCTGGAGGTTCGGGTAGTTTTTTAGTTCATGGGGCACGACGTTTAATTAATTCTTATCGCTCTCAAAAAACGGGAGAAATTCCCATTGAATATGTACCAGCAATTATTGAAAAGGTTAAAAATTCTTTCTTTTGTCTGGATATTAATCCTTTTGCCTGTTATTTAGCCGAAACTAATTTATTAATTCAAGTGATCGATTTACTGAAACGAGTTGAGGAAATTGATAAATTAATTGATTGCAGTATCGATCGTTTTAATGTTTATAATACCGATTCATTATTAGTGCATAATTTACAGGAATTTAATACTCCTTTATTAAATCCTTTACACAGATTAGAATTATCAATTATTGAACAAATAAAAACTAAAACAGGTCAATTTAGTGATGGTTTTGATTTTATTGTCGGTAATCCTCCTTACGTTCGCGCTGATGAACCCGGAGTTGATGTTTATCGCCAAAAAATTGAAGAACAAAATAAGTTTAATACTTTACATGAAAAATGGGATTTATTTTTACCGTTTGTTGAACTTGCAACTCAATTAGTGAAGAAAAACGGCAAAATCGGTTTAATTGTTTCTAGGGGTATTCAAACTAATAATTATGCTGAACTTTTAAGAAATTATATTGCTGATAATTTCACTATTTTACAGGTAGATTTTTTCAATAGTGTTAAGATTTTTAGTGATGCAGTAGTTAATAATACTATCTTCTTTTTAGAAAATAAAGTTTTAGAAAATACTCATCAAACTCAAAGATTTTTACATTCTAATTCTTTTGATAATATTGAACAATTACCATCTTTAAATCAACAAGAATATAAGGCTAATGTATTTCGACAATTTGTCGTTAATCAAACATGGGAAAATACTATCGATTTAGAGGATATTTGTTATTGTACAGTGGGAATGGTTTTAAATTCTGATGAAAAAAAATCTCAAGGACTTTTCAAAAAAGATCAATTAATTAGTGATATAGAAGATAATATTCATAGCAAAAAATATGTTGATGGAGAAAATATTATAAGAGAGTTTGCTATTAATAACATTCGTTATCTAGAGTGGAATACAAATAGAGTCCCCAGTCAAATTCGACGGGCTACAATTCCTGAATTATACGATTTTTCTAAGATTTTATTTGGTATGACATCATTTCCTACCTATGATCGTGGTGCTACAAAAGGTGATGGTTTTTATGTTCCCGATAGTGTCAGAATTTGTGTGAGATGGGATGATGTTTATAAAATAAAACGTCTCAAATCTGAGCCGAGACAAATGTATGAAATTTCTAAAAAACGTCAAAGATTATTGGGGGAACAAACAGGGAAAAAAATACAAATTTATGAATAT
>NZ_VRZC01000293.1 GCF_016743215.1 Geminocystis sp. GBBB08 | reverse complement strand
AAAAAGGCTTTTCGGCGCTAACTTGAGCTTGATTTTGAAAATTAATCCTAAAGTTTTCAGGAAAAGATTCCCCCGTAACAATATAACGTAACTTATGAACAGGTAAGTCATAACCTAAATATTTTGCTATTTTTAGAAGATGAAAAATTAATGAGGGAACTATAAATAGAATAATTTGTTCCACATCAGAATTCATATAATTAATTAGATCGATAATCGACTCTAACTTAACACTGGGAGAAAAAGTATAAAAAGTATAATTGATGTCTATAGAAAGAGTTTTTAATGCCAAATCAAAATTTTCACTAGCTGCCCATGCTTCACTATTTAGAGTCATGATAGCTAAAGTTGGCTTCTGATGAATTTGAAAATTACTTTCGAGAAACATTCTTAGTTTCAACCCATCATTTTTGACCGCTTCAGGATATTGTAACCAATAAGTAATTTTGCCCGATGAACCTGATGATTTGCCAATTCTGTAACCTTTTTTTCTATTTTGTGGTATTAGATCTTGAAGGCTATATTTAAGTATGTAGTTTTGTTTATCGGTTATGGGTAAATTTTCAAAACAATCTATTGATGTGATGTTCTGACTTTCGAGAAAATTTTTATAAGCAGAAATAGTTTCATAACCTTGTTGAGACAGTTTTAATGCTTTTTGTGCAGAACCTAAGTATTTATTCATACAAAAGTGTTTATAGATGGATATTAATTAATAGTGGTAACTTGATTCATAATTCGTGATAATCAGATTTAATAATACCTTGATGTTTATTTTTATTTACTAAATCTTGAGAAAGGTTAGGATATGAATGAAATTTTAACTCAACTATTCTTTTATTACTAATTTTTTCCCATTGACTATAAATTATCTCCCAATCTTTTGTAAAAAGAGGATGAAGTTCGCATAAAGTCTTAATAATAAAAGAATACACTTGTTCTTGTAACTGTGTATTTAATTCAATGTTTGGTTTTGTTTCTAAATCAATTTTTAAAACTTGTCTGCCATTTTCTTGATAAATGACTTGAGCATAATATATTCCTGTTAAAATATTTCGTAACTCTTCATGTTTAATAATCTTATCGAGAAGATATTGAGTGATGTTAATACCAAAAAGAATAATAGCATTATCACTACGTCCTTTAAGAGCTAAAACATCTGGTAAATAATCACTGGAATTATTAATTATTTCTAGCAATTGAGGACAAATATTTTGATTAATACAAGCCATGATTAATTTTTGTTTTAAATCTGGCCAAGAATATAAACTAACTTCATCCCCAAGAAGATAACGAAATAATGGAGTATCCTGCCATTGGGTTACAAGTATTCCTTTTTCATGTGTCTCGATAAAAGTATCTTTAGCTGTGAAGTGAAAAAAATTAGGTATTGAATTGTTAAAACCTAAACGACTTGCAACAACCGGATTTTGGTATAAGATTTTTCTCAAACAAATGGAAGCTAAAGATTCTGCCCCTAAAGTTCCTGTATCTGCACTACCATAAAAAGAATATAAAAAAGGCTTTTCGGCGCTAACTTGAGCTTGATTTTGTAAATTAATCCTAAAGTTTTCAGGAAAAGATTCCCCCGTAACAATATAACGTAACTTATGAACAGGTAAGTCATAACCTAACTATTTTGCTATTTTTAGA
>NZ_VRZC01000292.1 GCF_016743215.1 Geminocystis sp. GBBB08 | reverse complement strand
TGTTGATGAAGTTGAGATAATTTACTGCTAAACTCATGAAAAAACTCATTATATAACTTTGTAATTCCCCAGTTTTTTTGTTCCATTTCTCTCCTTCGATATTCATGTAATTCTGTCATTTTATCTCTTATTTGTTGAACAATTTTAGCTTCATTAGTAGGGCGGGCAATGCCCACATTATCATCATGGATAAAAACACTATTTTCTAATAAAGGAAACGGAAATGTTTCAAAACAAGTTGTATTAGTATATCTTAATGTTTCTCCTAAAGTTGAACTTTGAGCTTTTACCCAAATTCGATGAATTTTTGAGGTTAAAATACCTAAAACATAAAAATCATCAGAGGCAACAATGCAGTTTAAATCACCAGCTAACCATTCAGTTTTAAAAGGAATAAATATAAACCATTTAGATACTCTAGGCACGGCAAAACAATAGTTTAAATTTTTAATTGCGTCTCTTAAATTAGGGCGAGGTGCGAATAATTGCCACCAAATTTCTTTTGCTCTTTTTGCACGATTATTTTCTCTTTCAGATTTAACATTTTCTTTTATATATCTAAAAGGTAAACCATAATTACTTGCCGATTCAAGGCTTAAATCATTAAAGTCAATAATCCATCTATCAGGTTTTCCATGAGGATTACTCGCTAAATTATCTCCCATAGAAAATAACTTAATTACTACCTTATTTTTAGCATCTTTTTTGATAAATTCTTGAGCTTGTTTTTCCGTAATTATAAAACCTTTTCCTACGGGTAAAACTCCTTGAAAACAAAGATTTTGATTCGCTTTTATTTTCTTAGCTTGGGTAACATCAACTTCTGAAGTTAAAGAAGTATTAATACTATTTACTAACTGATTATCTAAGATATAACTATATGGAATAGTTTTACACCAATTAACAATACTAACATGAACGGCTGCTTCCCCTGACCATTCTTGAGTCGAAATTGCTTCATGAATATAACCTTTATTTTGACTTATATAATCAAGGGATGCTTTACGGCTTTTTCCCTGAGAAATAGAGTTAGTTGCAACTAATCCAGCCCTACCATTTTCTGTTAAATTATCATGGGCTATTCTAAACCAATAACTACAAAAATCCACTGAATCTTTAACATCATTAAATTTACTAAATATTTTTTCTACATAATCATCGCTTAAATTAATTCGCATATGTTTACCCCCTAAAAAAGGAGGATTCCCGATTATAGCATCGGCTTTTTGCCAATCAGAAAATAAAGCATCAGTACAAATAATATTGTTATCTAAACTGTCTAAAGGTAAAGCAGGTTCAGTTAAATTAAACTTATCAATAGCTACTTTTCTAGCAATTATTAAAGTAACTTTTGCTAACTCTACTGCAAAAGGGTTTATATCCATGCCATAAAACTGATTTGGAGTCACAAAACTTAGATTTATTTGTAAATTTTTACCTTTATTTTTACTTCTTATTTTATCTAATAATAACTGCTCAATTCTTTTTAATTCCTGATAGGCAACATATAAAAAATTACCACTTCCACAAGCAGGATCTAATACCTTATAATCTTGTAATTGAATTTGTAAATTAATCAAATCTTTAAGAGTATTTGCACTGTCAATTAATTCCTCCCAATATTTACTAATAGTCGGGCGCACAATTTTCATAATATCCGCTTCCGAAGTATAGTGC
>NZ_VRZC01000291.1 GCF_016743215.1 Geminocystis sp. GBBB08 | reverse complement strand
AATTTCTAATCCTTTTTTACCTATATTTATACTTGGTTGTCAGCATCTGAAATGAATCCACAATTAGTACAAACAAATTTTTCTTTATGTCTATTTGCAGAATCAACATGACCACAATTTGAGCAAGTTTGAGATGTGAATTTAGGATTAACGTTTAAAACAATACAACCAAACTTTTCAGCTACCGACTGTATTTTAAGTTTTAGTTCACCCCAAGAACAATCACGAATCAATCTATTTAATGCTCTTTTTGCTGATTGATTATTTTTTAAATATTTTCCGTTTTCATCTTGTTTAGGTTTGCATTTTTTGCTCATTCCTTGAATGTTTAAATCTTCAAGGATAATAACGTCTGCTAACCTCACTAAATAATGAGAAATATTCCATTGATAGTTAGTTCTTTGATTAACTATTTTTTGGTCAATCTTAGCTAACTTTTGATAGACTTTTTTCTGATTTTTAGAACCTCTTTTTTTGCGACTAGCTCTACGCGCATTTTTTGGTTTTAGTTCTTTCTAATTGTTTTTCAAACTGTGGATTTTTAATCTGTTTCCCATTGCTTAAAGCTAATAAATTAAAAATATTATCGTTAATAATGAGTAATAGACTTTAGTGGAAATAAAATCTTATTTTGTATTATTTTTGTTTTTTTTAAAATTTTAATACTATAATAGTTTGTATCATTGATGTTAATTTAGGGGATATTTATGGTTAAAAATTCTTTAACTTTATTTGCAACAAATATAGTAGGGTTAGCTACAGTAATTTTAGCAGTTAATCCTGTTCATGCTATTACGATTTATAATCCAACACCCACTGCCAGTGTTAATACAGGAACAATCGCTACTAACTTTGGAGCTCTAGCAAATATATCCAATGGTAACGGTTTATCGGGGAGTGGCGATATTCTTGATCAAACCCATAGTGCTGGTGGAAGTACAAGTAACTTTTGGTCGGGACTTTTGAGTAACGGGGCGGCACTTTCAGATGTCAACATCGATTTTGACTTTGGCACTCAAGTTGAATTAAATACATTAGCTCTTTGGAACTATAACGCTTTTAATGCAAGCGCTGTTCAGAGAGGTATTAAAGATTTCCAATTAATACTTTCAAACAATTCAGACTTTAGCTCCCCTCTTTTTACTTCTGGTACTTTGACTTTACCAATAGGTTTGGGTACAGCATCTATAAGTGCAACACCATTTTCCTTCGCTACAACTTCTGCTCGTTATGCTCGTATTGATGTAGCTACTAATTATGGAAATGCCAGTGCTATCGGGCTTTCTGAAGTTCGTTTTGCTAATGTTACCGCTGTTCCTGAACCTCTCACTATATTAGGAACATTCACTGCTCTCGGCTTTGGCACGGCTTTTAAGGCTAAGCGTCGTAATGACTCTAGAAAAGAAACTCGATAAATAAGCAAAATTAATTGTCTGTTTAGGTTAAATGAGTAATAGGTAATAAGAATTGTGAGTGATTTTAATTAATTTTAAATTATACTTAGATCTTGCATCTCTATCATCAATTCTCGATGAGCATAGGGAAAAGGGAAAAGGGAAGAGGGAAAAGTAATCAGAATTGATTTTAAAACTCCTAAAATTGATTTTTCCCGTTTTGTTTCATTGGTATTATTGTACTGGTGCAAGATCTGAGTTATACCAAAATTAAACTTTGCTTTTAATAATCTAAAGTTACATTTAATTCTGGTAAAATATTTTCCCCTGATAAATTAACAGGCATATTTACCTTTTCTACTGCCTGATTAGGGC
>NZ_VRZC01000290.1 GCF_016743215.1 Geminocystis sp. GBBB08 | reverse complement strand
ATTATATACTGATTCTTGTCTTGTATCTCCTCCTTGAATTAACTTTACTGGTTTTGAGGGGTTAACTTCGGCGATAATTTCTGCAAATATCGGAAAATCATAAGGTTGTCCTATAATACCAATCCATTCTATACTTTTAGATTCACTAGCTGATTTTAATGTCCATGCTAATAATGGTTTTCCTTGTAATTTTAATAAAAGTTTATTGCGATTACTGCCCATTCTTTTGCCCATTCCCGCCGCTGGAATTAATAAATACATGATAATAATTAATATAGTTAATAGTTAATTGTAGGGAAAATTAACAATATTTATTTTACGATAAACTCTCAAATGGCAGAATTAGAAAATGGCTACCTTTGAATTAAAATACATCATCGAGAAATTAAAGAAGGCACAAGCATAAAGATCGTTTAACAAGAATAGGGTTTAATTACATTCAAGTGTTGTTAGCAAAATAAGGAAAATCTATAGAACCCATTTGGTATCTTTTTTAGAAGAATTACATAGTAATGATTTGAGAATAAATGCTTTAATCTCGTCAAAACCTTTTGTTATTTCGGTTACAGATGTAAATATCAAATAGGTTCTATAGAATCAGATTAGAGTTATGGGAAAATTAGAAAAATTAATCGATATATTATTAAGAGATCCACCAGAATTAAGTTATGATGATGTCTATTATATTCTCACTAACTTTGGCTTTAAGGAAGTATCAGCAAAGGGAAGTCATCATACTTTTAGAAATAATCAAGGACTGAAAATAACAGTACCCAAGAAAGGCGGTAAAACTGTTAAAAGAACTTATCTAAAACAAATTATAACTTTATTAAAATTAGGAGAATAAATGAAAATTCAAGATAAATTAACGACATTAGAAGATTATTTAAACTTAAATTATCCAATTACTTTTTACCCCGAGAATGAAGGAGGATATACCGTAATAATTCAAGATTTAGAAGGTTGTATATCTGAAGGAGATACTTTAGAAGAAGCAATGAAAAATATCTTAGATGCCAAACAATCATGGTTAGAAACTGCATGGAAATATAGGGATTCTATTCCCTTACCTTCTCATTTTATTGCTAATAATTAGACCTTATCATAAACTATGATATTAAGCGATCGCTCTCGTAAGATAAACAATAGACTTCTTGCACTCTCTTGCACTCTTGCAATGGTTATTAAAATTGATCATTTCTCATCTTAAATACATTTTAATTTTTGTTTTGCAAGAGGTCTAATAGAAAAATATGATATTAAGTGATTTTAGAACTAAAAGTTGTGGTTTATGCCTTTATTATCAAGCTAACTTTTGTGCAGTAGCACCGAATTATATTGGACTTGCTCATTTATGTACAGATTTTAAATTAGCAGAAGAAATTGAAGAAGAAGAAATCAACGAAATTCCCTTAATTGAACAGTTAAAAAAAGATTATTTTTTGGAGTTATTATCTTCTTATACTGAAATAGAAACAGGACGAACTATTACTACATTTACTCAAACAGATATTGATTTATGGATTGTGCCACCTCGATTAATTACTACGAATCATTTATTTCGGGAATTAACACAAACTAGGGCTTTATTTGAATATTATCATAATCCTATTACTGGTTATGATGTACAAAAAAGTTTAAGAAAATTATTAGAAGTTTTGGGTGAATTTTCTCGTTTAGCTAAGGCAAAAAAAAGAAAATTATCTGAGTTTGAATTACCTAGATTATTGATTTTGACACCGAGTATTACCGAAAATATTTTAAGAGAATTTGGTACAAAAAAAAGCAAAAACTCAGGAATTTATTTTCTACCTCCAGCATTTTTTACAGGATTAGTAGTTATTGACCAATTAC
>NZ_VRZC01000028.1 GCF_016743215.1 Geminocystis sp. GBBB08 | reverse complement strand
CAAACATGGATTGGCTTTACTGTTAGCGGTATTAATAGTGCTTCTCTTTATCTATTCATCAGTATTTTAAGTGCGGTATTAGGTATTTGGTTATTTGATGGAATTCGTCTTGTTGGTAGTATTGTTTTTCGGAAAGAGGCTATGGGGGGAGGCGATCCTAAATTAGTTGCTATGATAGGATCATGGTTAGGATGGCAAGGTGTTTTAATCACTGGTTTTGTGGCTTGTTTTTTTGGTACGATTGTAGGCGTTAGTGCGATCGCTTTCAAAATATTAGAAAAGGATAAACCGATAGTTTTTGGTCCTTTTTTGGTGATAGGTGCAATTACAACAATATTTTTTGGAGATTTATTATTGTCTAGTTATCTAGAATATATAGGATTTTAACAGAATTTAGAATGAGAAATGAGAAATGAGGAATGAGAAATGAGGAATTACCGGTGCAGATTTCTGTTTTATGACTATTCGCTATCAACTATTAACTAATCACTATTAACTATTCGCTATCAACTATCAACTATCAACTATCAACTATCAACTATCAATTATTAACTATTAACTATAGAGATCGTTAATTTGATAGGATTGATTTAGTTATCCATAAAGAGTGGCAAAACTAAATCATGAAATTTTCCAGACGTAATTTTTTGCAAGGTGCAGGTTTAAGTATCGCTTCTTTAGGGGGATTTTGGAGTAATGTCTCTCTTTCAACACATCAATTGAATGCCTATGGTGAAACTTTAGAGGTATCGACTTCACGAAAATTAGCTTTATTAGTGGGGATTAATCAGTATTCTACTAACAATAATTTCCGAGGCTGTATTACTGAGGTTGAGTTACAAAAAGAGCTATTGATTCATCGTTTCGGTTTTTCCCCTGATTATATTCTTACTTTACTTGATGATCAAGCAACTAGAGAAAATATTTTAACCGCATTTGAAGAACATTTAATTAAACAAGGGGAAAATAATGATGTAGTTATTTTTCATTTTAGTGGTTATGGCAGACAAATAAAATTAAATAATAATGATACTGATTTAAAGAAAGCCAATAGTTTAATTACCTATGACAGTATTAAGTCAGAAAAAGAGATTGTTGATGATATTTTATTCGATACTTTTATTCAATTAGCATTATCTTTAAAAACTAATAAATATACCTTAATTTTTGATACAAGTTTTATTCCAACTTCCTTATCTGATACGAATAATTTATTATCTCGCTCTTATACATCTCTGACTAATGTAGTAATAAGTGAAAAAGAATTAATCTTCAATCAAACCCAACAAAAGAATAATCAAACGAAAACTTTAGGAAATAAAAAAAATAACAAATTATCAGGATTAATATTAGCACCATTTAACGATAGTTTAGCTATCGAAATTAGGAGTCTTAACTTTAATGTTGGTTTATTTACTTATACTTTAACTCAATCATTATGGGAAAATTTACCTGTAACCGATAACTTAACTTTAATGAAAAAAGTTGCTTCTCAGATAGCTTTATATACGAGAGAAAGTAAGAAATTCAATTTTCAAAATGATCATAAAGTTAATTTTTTACCCTATAATTTACCCTTAGAATCTTCTCGTCAAGGAAATGCCGTTATTACTAATATTATCGAACCAAATATCATAGAATTAGAATTAATCGGTTTACCTTTGTTAGTATTATTAAATTATGGTTTAAATTCCTGCTTTAGTGCTAATTTTGATCAAAAAATAATCGTCACTATTCAAATTAACTCCCTCTTAGGGAATAAAGCTAAAGGTATTTTAATTCAAAGTAATAAATCATTAATTTATCAAGGTTTAATTTTACAAGAATCCGTCAGAGTTATAAATAGAAATAGAGGGTTAAATATCGCTTTAAATGGTAGCCTTGAAAAAATTGAAAAAGTTGATGCTACCAGTGCTTTAAGTGCTATTAATGAGATAGAATCTGTAGTAACATTAGGAGATAACTATGTAGATTTAATTTTTGGTAAATTTACTGATCAAAACACTTCCATTAATGGTTATAGTTTATTTACTATTGCCAATACTTTATTAGCAAATACAAATCCGAAAGTAGATAATGAAGCGGTTTCTTCTGCTATTAAACATTTAATTCCTTCTTTAAGAATTGCTTTAGCTGAAAAATTATTAAATTTAACTTATAATCAATATTCTTCATTATTACGGATTAATATTAAATTAAAAGTTAATCACAATAATGAAAGTATAATAACTCATGAGCAGAGTAGTTTTAGTGAGGTTAAATTCGTTAACAATCCCCTAAAAGAATATTCTAATATTGAGAAAAAGTTATTAATAAATATTCCCTTTGGTAGTGAATTTACCATTACTATCCATAACGAAAATAATGATAACTTATACTATTTATTACTAGGCATTAATTCTTCTCGTCAACCCGTGGCTTATTTTTTACCGAATGGAGGAATAATAAATCAGCAAGAGACGATAACAATTCCCCAAAATTCTAATGCTTTAAAATGGATAGTTAACGCTGATAAAGCTATAGGAGAATTAATTGTAATTTGTGCAAAATCTCCTTTTGTTAACACTCTTAATCAATTATATAAAAATAGTAATTTTAAACTAGATACAGAGCAAATAATTGTCTTAGAAAATCCTGTAATAATTGCTAAAGCTATTTTAGAAGACTTACATTTAGGTAGTAATGTGAGCAACAATTTAGTTAATAATTTAACCGATGTTTATGCCCTAGATTTACAACATTGGATTACATTTAATTTTGTCTATGAAATAATCTAATAATAATAAATATTAACCAATAAAGAATAATATCCCAATACTGTTATAATAAATATAAATAATTAAAAATTTAAAAAAAATGATTAAAATTTTTATTGTTGAAGACGAAATAATTGCAGCAGAAAGTCTGACGGTTGATCTTGAAAATTTAGGTTATGAAGTCGTAGGAAAGGCAAATAGTGGAGAAAAAGCCTTACAACAAATTAATAAAACTAATCCTGATTTGGTATTAATGGATATTAATATACAAGGGGAAATAAATGGTATAACTCTAACAGAAGAATTAACCAAAACTCACTCAATTCCAGTGGTTTATTTAACCGCTTATGCTGATCAAGAAACGTTATCAAGAGCTTTAAAAACTTCGCCTTTTGGCTATATTGTAAAACCTTATAAAAGGGAAGATTTAGCATCGTCAATTATCATTGCCTTACAAAAATATAAAGAAATTGAACATATTAAATCTCAAATAATTGAGCAACGGGAAAAATTAAATTTTATTAGTAAATTTGACGAAGTAACTCAACTACCGAATCAACTATCATTAGTAGAAAATTTTAATGCTATTTTAGAGGTATTCTATCAACAATTAACTTATCAAAAAGAATTTAATCAAAATGATCTTCCTCAGCTTATTCCTATTTTTTACTTAAATTTTAATCGATTTAAGCTCATTCGAGATGAATTAGGGCAAGATGTAGGAAATATGTTGTTAAAAGCATTAGTAAAAAGATTAAAAGTAAATCTTAGTCAGGAAACAATTATTACTCGTCTTCAAGGGGATGATTTTGCCTTAATTATTCCTCCTATTGAAAGTAAACAAATAGCTATTGATTTAGCGAAAATGTTATTAGAAAAAATAACTCCTCCTTTCATTTATAAAAATCAAGAAATTTACATCGATTTTCTGATTGGCATTACATTTTATCCTTTACAGGGACAAAATATTGATGAACTTTTATACAAAGCGAAAGAAACTATTAGACACTTAGAAAAAATAGGAGAAAATCAATATGAAGTTTATTCTCCAGCTTTACATAAATATACTGCGAAACAAATAAGTTTAGAGGCACAATTACATCATGCTTTAGAAAGAAATGAATTAGAACTTTATTATCAACCAAAAGTAAATATTAAAACAAGTAAAATTATAGGTTCAGAAGCATTATTAAGATGGAATCATCCGGAAGAAAAATTTATTTCTCCCTCTATATTTATTCCTTTAGCAGAAGAAATTGGCTTAATTGAAACTATAGGAGAATGGGTTTTAAATAAGGCTTGTCAACAATTTTTATTTTTACAAAAAAAATACAAAAATGATTTACAAATAGCTGTTAAACTTTCTGCCCGACAATTTAATCAAGATTTATTAGAACATAAAATTCTGAAAATTATCGCTTATCATTGTTTTAACCCTAGTTTATTAGAATTAGAATTAACAGAAAGTTTATTAATTAATAATCCAAAAGTAGCCTCAAAAAAATTAAATAAGCTCAAGTCAGCAGGGGTAAAAATTTCTATTGATGATTTTGGCACTGGCTATTCTTCTATGAGTTACATAAAAGATTTTAACTTTGATACTCTTAAAATAGATCGTTGTTTTATTAAAGATATTAATAACAATAATACAAATGCAACTATTACGAAATCTTTGATTGATATGGCACATCAATTAAATCTTGAAGTAGTAGCTGAAGGAGTAGAAATTGAACCAGAATTAGCTTTTTTACATAAAAATAATTGTGACTTTTATCAAGGTTATTTATTTAGTCGCCCTCTTCCTTTTCGTCAATTTGAGGAATTATTAGTTAATAATATTTAATGTTCATTTTTTTATATAAAATTTTTTGATAACAGTAGGTAGTAAATAATAGATAATAGACACAACTAAAAATAAAAGTAATTATGTTTTATGAGTAAATTAATCATTTTTTGGCATCGTCGAGATTTAAGAATTAGAGATAATATTGGTTTGGCTTCCGCTAGGGAAAAAAGTCAAAAAATAATTGGTTTATTTTGTTTAGATCCTGCTATTTTAAAAGGAGATGATATTGCACCAGCAAGGATAAAATATTTGTTAGGATGTTTAGCTGAATTAAAAGAAAATTATCAAAAATTAGGCAGTGATTTATTAATTTTTCATAATTCACCTTTAACAATCATTCCAAAATTAGCTGAAGGATTAAAAGCAGAAGCTATTTATTGGAATTTGGATGTTGAACCTTTTTCCCGTCAACGAGATAAGATGATGGAAGAGGCATTAAAAGGGAAGGGTATCAAATTCGAGACATTTTGGGATCAATTATTACACCCTCCTGAAACAATTTTATCAAAAACCAACACCCCTTATACAGTCTATACTCCTTTTTGGCGTAATTGGTCACAACAACCTAAACTTAAACCTGTCAATTCTCCTTCTAATTTATTTCCCTTAACAGAGGAAGAAAATGATATTGCTAAAAATTGGGGTTTTATACCGTTACCTAGTCTGGAGGATTTGGGATTTACTTGGGATAACGAATTATTATTAACAGCTGGAGAATCGGCAGCAAAAGAAAGACTAGAATATTTTTGCCGTTATCATTTATCTGATTATAACGAAAATCGTAACTATCCTTTTCTTGATGGTACATCACAATTAAGTGCAGCGATCAAATTTGGAGTAATTTCTCCTCGAACTTTATGGCAATATACAATAACAGAATTAGAAAACTGTGAAAGTGACGAAGCCCGAGAGAATATTATTACATGGCAAAAAGAATTAGCATGGCGGGAATTTTATCAGCATTGCTTATATTTTTTTCCTGAATTAGAAAAAGGTGCTTATCGACAACAATTCCAGAATTTTCCTTGGCAAAATAACGAAAATTTTTTTCAAGCATGGTGTGAAGGAAAAACAGGCTATCCCATAGTTGATGCGGCGATGCGTCAGTTAAATGAAACAGGATGGATGCACAACCGTTGTAGAATGATTGTAGCCAGTTTTTTGACAAAAGATTTAATTATTGATTGGCGTTGGGGGGAAAAATATTTTATGCAGAAACTTTATGACGGCGACTTGGCTTCCAATAACGGCGGTTGGCAATGGAGTGCATCTAGTGGTATGGATGCTAAACCTTTACGAATATTTAATCCTGCCTCTCAATCTCAAAAATTTGACGCTGAAGCAGAGTATATTCGGCAATGGTTGCCTGAAATTAGTAATTTAGACACGGCAGATTTAGTGACGGGGAAAATTTCACCTTTGGATGCACAAAGTTGTGGTTATCCTTTACCTATTGTCGATCATAATCAACAACAACGGAAATTTAAACAACTATATCAAACAACCAAAGATTAACTTCTATTTTTTGCGACGAAAGCCAGAGAATAATTTACATTCATCAAAATTAACGTATAGGAAGATGAGTAATTCCAGCAACCGCTAAAAGATTAAGTTTTCCGTCTTCCATGGTTAAATGATTAACATCAAGGGAAATACCATCCATAAGAAAGTTATCCAAATTGAAAATTTTGGCAGACTCTTCCACAATGGCATTAATAAGAATAGAAGAAAATTCTTTACCCTGAGTACAAATAACTTCGTCTAGCAATATACCTTGTCCACTTTTACACACACGAGGCTTTATCACAAGGCAAACACTTTCAAAAGTTTGAGTATTTATAATCTTTAATTTCGCTTTAACCATTACTCTGCCATCAGCAAGAATACGGCATTTCACTTGATAAAATTTTGCCTTGATAGTTTGATTCCCATAACAAATTTCAGATTTTTGTAACTGTTTGTTAAGGTTATCGATATTTAAAGCAGTTTCAATGTCTTTTTCACTTAAAACAACACAAGCATTTCCCTCACTAGGTTGAGTTAATTGTACATTACCCATTAACGCTTTAAGAGGACTAACGGCGATATTATTTAAAGTAATTTGCATTTTTTCTAACCGTAAATCTTTTTGCATCTCCAAACCATAACCGTCAATATTTAAAGACTCTAAAATTCCTTTGGATAATTGAGTGGGATTAGTTTTAACTTGTACACTTAAGTATTGAGCATTTTTAATTTGACTTTTAAAAGCCATCTCGGCAATTTTATTGATGGTTTTTTCGCCAATATTGTCTAATTTACTGAGTAACATAATAATTGTTGATAAAATACTGAGGGTTTTCACTGAGAGTATTAAGTATCTTAACATTTCTCCATCAAAAATTCATAATTGGAAATGAAGAATTCTTGAAGATTATCTTTTTATATAGTAATCACCGAATCAGTTATCAGAAATCAATTATTAGAAAAAAAATCGAAGATACCACCCGTCTTCCCTTTTCCCTTTCCCCTTTAGGGTGGGTTTTAAATTAATATATAACATTTAAGTATATCTATAAAATATTGCTGATTGTTAAGATTTCCGTATTAATTTTTTCTTTTAACTGTGCTACCGTTAAATTATCTAAATCAGAAATTACTTGATTATCGGGTAACTTATTGATAATATTTAATAAATTTTTAAACATTTTTTCAGCGTAAGATAACTCATTTTCTAACTTATAAATATTAGCTAATTCTATATAAGCGGGAAAAAAATTTGGCTCTAAATAAATGATCTTTTTCAATAACCTTTTGGTTTCCTGTAAATCTCCTTGATCATCGGCAATATGGCTTAAAATATAATGGGGAAAAACGGCAAAAGAATCTATTTTTAAAGCTTCTTGACAATATTTTTGAGCTTGAGGGTAATCTCCCGTATTAGCGTAAATTTCTGCCATCATTTGATAAGGTAATAAGTTTTTTGGGTATTGTTCGATCAGTTTTTTTGTGTTATTAATAGCTTGACCGTAAGATTGATTTTTAATCAGTTTTTTTGTCTCAATAAATAAAGAATATTCTTCTATTTTTAACGGTGGTAATGAAGGAGACTGAATCGTATTATTTTGTTGAATATTAACAGATATATTATTAATAACGGGATTATAGATATTAAGAGAATTTAAAGGTTGTAAATTGTTATTTGTTGGAAAAATATTTTGAAAATTCATAGAAATTGTTTCTAATAAGTGTTCATTATTAGTAACATTATTTGAAGGATTTTCACTAATATTTTTATTGTTAGGATTATAGATATATATTAATGATTCGGAAAAACTTTTTGAGTTAAACTGGTTCATTTCTTTAGCATTAACTTCCGCATGACCTGTCATTAAGTACCCTTCCTGTTTTAAAATTTGTGTAAATTTATTGATCACTTTACTAATAGAATTAGGCTCAAAATAAATAAAAACATTCCTACAAATAATTAAATCAACATTATTTAGAGGAGGAGTTAATTTTTCCCAAGAGTCATGAATTAAGTTAAAATACTGAAATTTAACAAGTTTTTTATACTGTGGTAAAACCTCATATTGATCATTTTTTTTGATAAAATAAGTATCTTTTTTCTCCTGTGGCATTGTGCGTAATGACCAATTACCATAAATTCCTTTTCTTGCTTTATCTAAGGCTTCTAAATTCAAATCAAGACCATAAATTTTGATATTCCATTCATTAATATTCTTGATCATTTCTTCTATTAAAATAGCTAGGGAATAAACTTCTTCTCCCGTAGAACAACCGGCACTGACAATGGTTAAATTTTTATGATGATAATTTTCTTTAATGAGATTTGGTAAAATATAGTTTTGTAAAATATTTATTTGTCCTTTATCCCTAAAAAAGTAGCTCTCTAAATTAGTTAATAGTACCACCAACTTTTCCCATTCTTCATGACTTTTTAAACTATTTTCTGTTAATAAATCATAATATTTAGACGATGAATATATTTTATTACTGTTCATTCTTGTTAGAAGATTTTTATTAAAATTATCTAAATCATTTTTTCGGACACTAATCCCAATTTTTTGTCTAACTAAATTTAAAAATTTTTCTTGTGATTCTTGATTGATATTTGTCATAATAAACTAAAGCTATATTTTATAAAATATTAATATTTTCCTATGGTTAAATTCTCAATAATAATCAGTTCTTAAAAGTTAATAATCTCAAAAATCTTAACAAGTTCAACACGATTAATTATATTTAGAAAAAAAGAAAGTAAAAATACCCATGGATAAATCTTATTCTAAGATTTGATTAAATCTAGTTATGGTATTTTTATATACAAGTTTTTCATCAAGTTCTTTGATAAATTTAATCAAAATAACACAGAAACTATTATAATAAAAGTGATTCGTTTAATTAACTGATTTTATTATTAATTATGGCCGCTAATTCTAATCCCTCTGAACAGCAAAACACTACCTTTTCAACGGATGATTTTGCTCAAGCCTTAGAACAGGAACAATATGACTATCATTTTAACAAGGGTGAGATAGTAAAAGGAAAAGTGTTTCAGCATGATTCTAGTGGCGTTTATGTAGATATTGGCGGAAAATCTCCCGGTTTTGTTCCTTTAAGTGAAGCTTCTTGGCAAAATGTTACTAATATCACTGATATTCTCCCTCTTCATCAAGAATTCGAGTTTCTCATTATTAAAGAACAAGATTCTGAAGGACAAGTGAAATTATCTCGTCGTCAGCTTTTTATTGAACAAGCATGGGATAATTTAATAGAAATTCAAGAGAAGGGAAAAATTGTCCAAATGTTGGTGACAGGAGTGAATCGTGGTGGTGTCATTGGGCAAATTGATGGTTTACGAGCATTTATACCTCGCTCTCATTTAATTGAAAAAGATGATTTTGAGAAATTAATTGATCAATCTTTATCCGCTCATGTATTACAAATTGATCGCCCTCAAAATAAAATTGTCCTAACTCAAAGGGATTTAGCGAAAACGGCGGCTATGTCTTATTTACAAGAAGGAGAGGTAGTACTAGGTAAAGTCGTCAAAATTCAACCCTACGGAGTATTTGTCGATTTTGGTGGAATTGCAGGATTGTTACATATTAAACAAATTAGTGAAGGACAAATTAGTGCTTTAACTAATGTATTTAAAATCGGTGAAGAAGTTAAAGTGGTGGTATTAGAAATTGATGAGATTAAAAATCGTATTTCTTTGTCAACTAAAGTTTTAGAAACTTATCCAGGAGAATTTTTGGAGAAAAAAGATTTAGTCATGGAAACTGCCGAGGAAAGACTAGCCCAGAAAAAAGCGAAAACCAGTTAATAATTAAGAATGACGAATTTGTGGATTGAAAAAGCTTTACTTGTAGGGGTGAATGCCATTCACCTAAGTCATTAATAATTAGGAATTAGGAATATTTATTTAGATACAAATTTGCTTAAAAACATTAAATTTATTATTAAATACTTATTCATAATGAGTCCACATTCTGATAATTTTAATTGTTTTGTCTGTAGCTAAAACTTGATAAACTAAACGATGTTATACGTTAATTCTCCTAGAATAATATCCGTGTAAATCACCCGTTAACTTTTCGAAAGGTGGATAAAGTGCATAAAGATTTTCTTTGATAATATCAAGTAGTTTATTAACTTGTTTTCCTAAACCAGACATAGCAATTTTATGGGCATCTTTTTCTGCTTGTTTGGTAAAAACTAATTGCCATTTATCCATTCAAAATATCTCTAATAGTTGATTCATTGATACATTCTGTTAATGGAGTTCTTCCTCCTTTTTGGATTGATTCAACCATACCCTGAATCGATTTAAAATACAAGGTTTCTTCCATTCCATTCTGACTCTGAAATTAAAACTGCATTTCCCATTTCTCCTTTTAATAAAATAGGTTGATTATTTTCAACCACTTCATTAAGAATTTGGGCAATTTTATGGTTATTTTCATCAATTAAAATAGTTTTCATTATATTTACTTAATAAACTAATATTTTTACAAAAAAAAGAAGATAAGACTCTAATACTCTACTTATTTCCTTGTTAAATTATTCAGATTCTTCCGCTAAATCTAAGTTTAATAAACCTTTAGGGGGATTAATTTCAATAAAACCTTTTTCTAAGTTAATAACGGGTACAATATCCTTCACAAAAGGAATTAAAATCGTAATGGCTTTTGGTTTTTTTACTTTAAATTTTTTCCGCTTCGAGACTCGACTTATTTTCTCTAAATCAGGAATTATATCTGGTTGTAGCTCAGGCTGATAGTGTAGAGTTACTTCTAAAATATCATTCCCCGCACTAAAAACCTCCGTAATAATACCAATATTTTCTCCTGTTTGTTGGTTATATACCTGTAAATTAATTAAATCGACAACGTGATATTCTTCTTTTTCTAAGTATGGGCGATGGCTTTTTTCAATTAACAAGCGACTGCCTCGCAGACTTTCCGCTTGATTTCGATCGTTAACACCTGCTAATTTAATAATAAATATATTTTTGCCCGGAATTTGTTTCCCTCTAATTAACTCAATGGGTTGGGGTGATTGATGAGGTTGAATTTGTAACCATCGGTTGCCTGATTTTTGAAAACGCTCCGGAAAATCAGAGTCAGTTTTTACCTTTAACTCACCTTGTAATCCTTGGGGTGCAACAATTATACCAATTTCAATTAAATCCTGAATCTCCAAATTATTTTGCTCTCCCTGAAAGTAAACTCTTAACAAAAAATACCACTTCTATTCTATCGTGAGTCAAGAATAATATCACCAAATTTATCAGTATTGAAAAACTTTAGTAACTTTTATTTATTATGTTTGAATTTAAAAAACAAAATAATTTAGCTATTTATACTTGTCAAAGTTTGAAACCAACAAATATTTTTTAAATTGAGGCTTTAATAGTAAAGAATTACTAACAACGAAAATCGAACTTAATGCCATTAATCCCCCAGCAGTAGCAGGATTTAGGAGAATAGAATAATTTGCTAACAAACATCCCCCAGCTATCGGTATAGCAATAAGGTTATAGCTTAATGCCCAAAATAGATTTTGTTGAATTTTCTTTAACGTCATTTGACTTAAATTAATGGCAGTTATAACATCTGTTAATTTACCTTTAGTAAGGATAATTTCTGCTGTTTTAATCGCTACTTGAGCTCCTTGAGGCATGGCGATCGCAAATTGAGCTGTTGTCATGGCAGGTGCATCGTTAATACCATCTCCTATCATTGCTACTATATTATCAGAGTTTTGTTGTTGAATTTTTTGGATTAACTCACTTTTTTGGGTAGGGGTTACTCCTCCGTAATAGGTTTTGATGCCTAGTTGATGGGCAATATTTTTGGCAATTTTTGGTTGATCTCCGCTTATCATTATTATTTGTAAGCCCATTTTTTGTAACTTATCAACGGTTTCTTTTGCTTCTTTTCTGACGGTATCTGTTAAAGCAATTAAACCTATAATTTGCTGATTTTTGGCTAAATAAATTACAGTTTTAGCTTCCGTTTCTAATTCCTTCACTTGAAGAGCGATCGCCTTGTCAACTATGATATTATTTTCCCTTAACCATGACTGATTACCTAAATAAAACCAATCGTCTGATTCGGCAAGATTAACAATACCTTTTACCCCTTTACCGACATAATTGCCTAATTCTTTAGTGATAAAAGTATTTAAGTCTAATTGTCGAGCTTTTTTAAGAATACTTTGGGCGAGGGGATGATTAGCTACTATTTCTAAACTAGCCGCTATTTCTAATATCTGATTTTCGGTAAAATTATCTTGATCATAACTAATTATATCAGTGATTTCAGGGTATCCTTGAGTTAGAGTACCTGTTTTATCAAAGACGATGGTTTTTAAGTTCTTAACTTGTTCTAACACATCACCCCCTTTTATTAATAACCCATTTTCAGCACCAATAGTTGTGCCGACTAAAATTGCCGTGGGAGTAGCTAACCCTAAAGCACAAGGACAAGCTATAACTAAAACATCAATGGCTAATTTTATACTTAGAATAGTCTTAGTTGTGTCTAATTCTATTAAAATTTGTGGCCAAATTTCTGTACCTAAAAAATACCAAAAACTAAAGGTAAATAAGGCAATCGCCATGATAGTATAAGTAAAATAACCCGACACTGTGTCTGCCAATTTCTGCACTGGTGCTTTACGAGTTTGAGCTTCTTCTACCGTAGCGATAATTTGATGAAGAATCGTATTTTTACCTACATTTACCGCCTCAATAATAACCATAGCAGAATGATTAATTGTTCCAGCAGAAACTTTCTCCCCTATAGTTTTAAATATCGGCAAAGATTCCCCAGTTAATAAAGATTCATCAACGGTAGTTTCTCCTTCCACAATGACACCATCAATAGGAAATTGCTCCCCGGCTAAAACTCTAACCCATTCTTGAGGCTTAATTTGTCGTGCCGGAATTTGTAAACCTTCATCTTGCAAAGGGCTATTTTTAGCCACTAAACGGGCAAATTGAGGGCGTAAATTGAGTAAACTTTCCAAAGAATCAAGGGCTTTCTTTCTTACCCTCGACTCTAACACTTTACCTAAAAAGATAAATCCGAGTAACATAACAGGTTCATCAAAAAAACACTCCCACCCCAATTCAGGAAAAATCAAGGCAATACAGCTAGTAAGATAAGCACCCGTTGCGCCCATACCGACTAAACTATTCATATTTGGTTTTCTTTGCCATAAACCTTGCCAACCGTTAAGTAAAATTTCTCTACCCGGTATTAATAAACTAGCAGTAGCTAAACCCCAATGAAACCAAATATTGGTTAACCAATGCCAAGGATGTAAACCAAGATGGTGTAAATGCCCAATAGTGGAAAAAAGCAGTAAAAAAGCGGCACTAATTAACTGATATTGTTCGATTTTTTGCTCAGATAATCGTTTTTGTTGAATAATTAATTGCTGATTTTCCTCGGTTTCATCCTTTAACCTTACCTGAGTCGGAAAACCTAAATTAGTCAGTTTTTCAGCTAAAATTTCAGGTTTAACTATACCTAATTGATATTCCACAGAAGCCACCGCCGTCATTAGATTCACATTAGCGGAAATAATTCCGTGATGTTGAGTTAATTGTTTTTCAACGGATTTGACGCAACCGGCACACTTCATACCACTTATATCTAATGTGATAGTATCCACTAGACTGCTTTCCACTTGAGAAATAGGAGTTAAACTTAAAGAAACCATGAGGAATTAGGAATGAAGAATGAAGAATGAGGAATTAGAAATGAAGAATGAGAAATGAGAAACGAGGAATTAACAATACTAATTATCTAAAACCTGCAACCTGCAACCTGACACCCAATATCTATTGCTATTTAGTTTCATAATTAGAAGCATGAGACTGCAATAATTGAGTTACTTGATGAAAAACACTATTAGACTCAGAAGTTTTACTAATAGCTTGTCTTTCAGGATAAAATTCTGGTCGATCTAGATATAATGAAATAGATTGTTGTACTTGTTCATTGATGAGAGTATATAATTCTTCTCTAGCTTTCTCTCTTTGAAAATTAGCACCTTCTTCTGTTGTCGCATAAAGGGGAGGTAGTCGGTTTAAAGCATAAGCCGAAATATCACCCACATCTAATAATCGGTTGCTGGTAGTTTCAATTTCCGCCACTCTAGAAATAACTTCACTAACCACCAATTCTTCCATCACGTTAATAAATTGTTTCCTAGGCATAGCAACTACTTCACCTGTTAATAACGCACCCATAAGTTTATCTAAAGCCATGTATTCCTCCATAGAAAGTTCGACTGATGTTTCACATAATTTCCCAACTTCAGCCTCCATTGTTGGAGTAAGATAACCTGTTTCTAATGCTTGATCAACAATTTTATTTATTCCCATTGGACTCCTTTTTATTCAAATAAAATACCCATATTATTTTAGTTTATAGTGAGGAGGTGAATAATTATTAATCATCAACTATTCTTCCTCAATGAGCATTAATGATAATCAAGAAAATAGGAGAATGAATTTTATCCTAGGAGACAAGTTAAAATCTTTTTTCTGGCAATTGCAATACCTTCATAATTGTCAAGGTTGAATCAGAATGCGATCGGATGGTGTAAAGTGAGAACTATTCTGATCTGAAAAATTAGTAATTAAAAAAATTGGTAAGGCAAGAGTCGTTAAGGCGATCGCTGTCCCAAAAATTTCTATTGTTATTTGTCTAGTGGTTTTCTTTTTCCTAGACGGTTCACCAGCTTCCATAATTTTCCGAAATTGACTGAATATGTTAAATAAAGTAATTGATAAATATATATTTTATCTTTAATCAATATCATAGCAATTATTTTCCCTCAAATTGTCATCAATGTAACGAGAAAAACAAATTCTAGGGAATTTAGAATCAGAAAGTCACCTAGTCACCTAGTCACCATTGATTAAAAACAAAAATTAACATGAGGAATTGTTCTACTCTGAAAAAATCTTGCTAGATTGTTGATATAGACTGATTATCTTAACTATTGATGAATGTCTATAGCTAAGTAAAAACCATAGACATCAACCAGATAATTAATCAGTATTTATCCTTGAACTAGATTACAAATGAATTTCTCAAATTTTCCTTGGCTAACAACCATTATTCTTTTTCCTATCATCGCTTCTTTATTCGTCTTCATCATTCCTGATAAAGATGGTAAAACTGTTAGATGGTATGCCTTAACCGTTGGTTTAATTGATTTTGTCTTAATTGTTTATGCTTTTTATCAAGGCTACGATTTTAATAATCCCAACTTACAATTAGTGGAAAGTTATACATGGGTTTCTGATATTGATCTAAAATGGTCTGTTGGTGCTGATGGTTTATCTATGCCTCTAATTCTTTTAACAGGCTTCATCACTACTTTAGCGATTATGGCAGCTTGGCCTGTTACTTTAAAGCCTAAATTATTTTATTTTCTCATGTTGGCGATGTATGGCGGACAAATTGCTGTTTTTGCCGTTCAAGATATGTTACTTTTCTTCCTCGTGTGGGAATTAGAATTAGTGCCTGTATATCTTATCCTGTCTATTTGGGGCGGTAAACGGCGATTATATGCGGCCACCAAATTTATCCTTTACACCGCCGGCGGCTCATTATTTATTCTTGTCGCCGCTTTAACTATGGCTTTTTATGGGGATACCATAACTTTTGATATGACTCTTATCGCTCATAAAGACTTTGGGTTGAATTTACAATTGTTACTTTATGGAGGATTATTAATCGCTTACGGTGTCAAACTGCCTATTTTCCCCCTACATACATGGCTACCTGACGCTCACGGAGAAGCGACAGCCCCAGCCCATATGTTACTTGCGGGGATTTTATTAAAAATGGGTGGTTATGCTTTAATTCGTATGAACGCCGGAATGTTACCTGATGCCCATGCCACTTTTGCCCCAATTTTAATTATTTTGGGGGTAGTTAATATTATCTATGCAGCCTTTACTTCCTTTGCCCAAAGAAATTTAAAGAGGAAAATTGCTTATTCTTCCATCTCTCATATGGGATTTGTTTTAATTGGCATTGCTTCCTTTACCGATCTCGGCATGAGTGGTGCAGTATTACAAATGATCTCCCACGGTTTAATCGGTGCAAGTTTATTCTTTATGGTCGGTGCTACATACGATCGCACTCATACTCTAATGTTAGATGACATGGGGGGAGTAGGGCAAAAAATGAAGAAAATCTTTGCCATGTTGGCAAACTGCTCTAAGGCTTCACTTGCACTACCCGGTATGAGCGGATTTGTAGCTGAATTGATGGTATTTATCGGCTTTGCTACCAGTGACGCTTATAGTTTTACTTTTAAGTTAATCATGGTATCCCTTGCGGCTGTTGGTGTTATCTTAACTCCTATTTATTTATTATCAATGTTAAGAGAAATGCTATACGGGGAGGAAAACAAAGAATTAGTCTCTCATACTAAATTAGTCGATGCTGAGCCTAGGGAAGTATTTATTATTGCTTGTCTTCTCATTCCGATTATTGGTATTGGTTTATATCCCAAAATTGTCACCCAAATTTATGATTCTACCACCCATGAATTAACATTGTTATTGCGTCATTCTGTGCCAAGTTTACAAGTCAAAACAGCAACAGAAAACACCTCTCAATTTATAGCTTTAAACGCACCAAAAATCAATTAGGAATGAGAAATGAGGAATGAGGAATGAGGAATGAGAAAATTATCAACTATTAACTATCAATTATTCCCTATTCCCTTCCCACCTTTTAAGGGCGATAAAGCTGACTGCTAATAGCTACCTTCATCCAAAAAAAATACTATAAGGCAACTTCTAATTATTAATTGCTCTAGTTTCATCCATTAAAGTCTCTATATCTTCATGAGATAATTGTTGAATATAATTAACTTTAACTTCTTCTAAGAAAATTACTAATAATTCTTCTATTTTATTAATCTCATATCTAGTATTTGGACGCAAATTCATAATTTTACTAGATTTTTCGATAATTTTTTCTATATGTTGCTGAAAAATAGGATCTTCTTTTAACATATTATTAATTGTGTTTAAAAAGATTTGATAGGATTGAGTTGCTAGTTTATTACTAATATTTTGAGGGAAAGTTTTTAATCCGGGTAAATGTTCAATATTTTGATAAATGGGTGATTCAATAATAGTTTTTTCAAAAATATAGGTAAGTAAAATTTCTACTTCTGGACGAATTTCGGGTAACATTTCATAAGCAACTAAATTAATTAATAATTTAATAATTTCTACGGTTTCGTTACTACCACTTAAATCGATATATTCTTTTGTTTCTTCATTAAATAAAATTTTTTCTATCTCTCCTTGTTTAATAGTTTTTTGAATTTGATTGACAATTCTTAAGATCACAATTTGGGTTATATCTCCAGCAATTTGAGCAACAAACCCTTGACTAAGTTGTTTTTTTATTCTTTTTGAGTCTAATAATTCAGCCTCATCTAAACGAATGATAACAGGAATTATTCTTAACCATCTAAAAGTAGGTAATAAGAAAATTAAATCATACCAACGCCATAAAATAGCGTCTTGAAATTTAACCCCTTGATAGCGAATACTAATGGCAATACAGCGAATAATAAAATCACTAAAAATTATCAAGATAAAAGGAAAATCTATTAACCCAAAATAATCGACAAATTCTCCATTTTCTCCGATAGGGCGAAAATAATTTGTCCTTATTAAGGGTTTAATTTTTTGATTAAAAAAGTTTAACTGCCTTTCTATATTATTTTTTTTGAGATGATTTTTTGTCCAAAAAGATGTAATAGCAACAGTAGAAGAATCTCTCGGATTATCTATATATGGTTGCATATGTTCTCTCATTCTATTTTTAATCATTTCTAAAGTTCCACTTTTATTTGCTATTCTAAAAGGATCTTGTGAAATCATATTAGCACTCATTTCTCTTAAATTTTGTAAAATTTTGGCAGTTTCTTCACTATTTAAAGTATTTTGATTAATGCTCTTTTCTAGTCTTTTTACTTCCTCTAAATATTGTTGAGTATCCCGATGAGGTATAATTCCTTTTATCTCATCATATTTAATTATTATTTCTCGCCAAGATTTCGGTATTATTTTCACAGTTAATCCTTGAGATTCAAAACTAGCAATTTTAATTTTACCTAAGGTTATTTTCCCATTTAACCATATATCTCTTAAGGCAATATAACTTAAATCAAAAAAGACTATTCCTAAATTTAATACAGAAATGATAGCTATTATCCGGGTGATAAATAATTGCTCTGAATACCAATTAAAAAGTTTCAAAAGAAAAAATAATTTTTGATTTGAATTTACTGATTTATTATTTTTCATAAATTTCTAATATTTAACTATAGCAATCCTAAATCATTTGTGGATAATTGGAATTTGCTGAATAAATCTAAAATTAAAATTATTGATAGATTCAGGTTTAAAAATATAGCACTACCAAACTTATAAGTTTATAAAAGTTACATAAAAAAAGCACAAGCCACCCCCTCCCAACCACTACGGGTCAAGAAAAGGTGGCTATTTTATTAATTCCATTATAACAAACTAAATTAATTTTGACAAGGGTTTTTCAAAAAATTTCTTTTTATTTTTTAAGATCAGAAACTCGATAATTTACTCTAACTATTGACTAAACGGATAAATTTTTTCTTACCAACTTGTAAAATTTTATTACTTAATTCTAAAGGGTTTTCAATAGTAAAATTAGGATCAGTAATGCGATCGCCTTCTAAACGGACACTACCGCCTTGAATTTGTCTTCTACCGTCACCGCTACTGTTAACTAAACCACTGGCATTGAGAATATAGAATAATTTAGCGGGAAATTGGATATTATTTAAAGAAAATTGAGGTACAGCTTCAGCATTGGCTAGATTTTGATTGTTAATAAGTTCTAAGGCCGTTTTTTGTCCTGTTAAGGCGACTTCTTTGCCGTGATATTGAGAAACAACTTCTACTGCTAATAATTTTTGTGCTTCTCTCGGATTTTCAGGAATTTCCGTTAAAGATAAATTAGTTAATAATTCAAAGTAATTTTTGAGGAGAGAATCAGGAGTTTTTTCAAGTTTAGAATACATGGATAAAGCATCCTCTTTTAAACCTACATAATTATTAAGGGATTTTGACATTTTTTGTTCTCCATCAGTACCAATTAAAATAGGTAATAAAACACCAAATTGCGGTTTTTTACCAAAATATTTTTGTAAATCTCTACCAACAGCGATATTAAATTTTTGATCTGTACCGCCTAATTCTACATCTGCATTTACAGCTACGGAATCATAGCCTTGCATCAAAGGATAAAGAAATTCATGAAGATAAATGGGATTTTCTTGGATGTAGCGATTGTTAAACCCTTCCTTAGCCAACATTTGTTGTACTGTCATAGTGGCTAATAATTCTTGTATTTTGGCTAGATTCAGACTAGATAACCATTCGGAATTGTAACGGATTTCGAGGCGATGGGGAGTATCAAAATCTAAAATTGGGCGCAGTTGGTTAAGATAAGTTTCGGCGTTTTGTTTAACTTCTTCCGGGGTTAATTGTTTTCTGACGCTATCTTTCCCGGTTGGATCACCAATTTGTGCGGTAAAATCTCCGATAATGACAACGGCAGTATGTCCTTGATCTTGAAATGCTCTTAGTTTACGAAATGGAATACTGTGTCCTAAATGTAAGTCTGTACCTGTAGGATCAATTCCTAATTTTACCCTTAAAGGGCGATCGCTTTTTAAACAAAGTTGAGTTAAATTATCTGTAATCTGTTCTGAATTTGGTTGATGAGGAAAAATCTCAGTTATTCCTCTGTGTAACCATGCAAAATTATCATGTATCATCTTGATTGATTCTTTACCCAAAAACTGCACAGAATATATTATCATCAATTCGGATGTTGAGATATTGGCAATAATCAGGAAAAGAATAGATATAGCACTAGGCTTTATTAGAGCGTGTCATCAATTAAGCCAAATGACGATCGCCAACGAGGTAAGTTACTAAAAGAAGCAATAGAAGAGAATTTATCGTAAGAGCTTTTAACTCAATCAAATTCAATTATAGTCGAAAAGAATTTGAGGGAAAAATAGGATAAAATCTGAATATGCGTTCATATATTCAAATAAAGGTGTAATTATGGGCAAACATTGTTGCTCTGCTGAAAAGAATAATCATAGTCACGAACATAATCATAGCCACGAAGGGGAATTTAATCTTAAACAAGAAGTGATTGTTACTGTTGTTAGTAGCATTTTATTTATTAGTGGCTTTGTTTTTGAAAATCAGCTACATAATACTTTTTACTCTGTGGTTGAATATCTAATATTTATTCCCGCTTATCTTTTTGCCGGTTGGAATGTCTTGATAAGTGCAGGAAAAAATGTTTTAAAAGGTAAATTCTTTGATGAAAATTTTTTAATGACGATCGCCACTTTAGGGGCATTTGCTATCCATAAACTCCCTGAAGCAGTGGCGGTAATGCTATTTTTCAAAGTAGGGGAATTATGTCAAGATATGGCTGTTGATCGCTCTCGTAATTCAATAAAAACATTATTAGAAATACGTCCCGATTACGCTAATCTTCTATGTAAGGATGGTATTAAAAAAGTTAATCCTCAACAAGTAAATATCGGTGATGTCATTATTGTCAAACCAGGGGAGAAAATACCCTTAGATGGAGAAATACTAGAAGGAAATTCGCAAATTGACACATCCGCTTTAACAGGGGAGTCAGTGCCTCGTATTTATAAAAAGGGAGAGATTGTCTTAGCAGGAATGATTAATCAAACGGGGATTTTAACCGTAAGGGTAACAAAGTTATTTGCTGAATCTTCTATCACCCGAATTTTGGATTTAGTGGAAAATGCGAACAGTAAAAAAGCACCGACTCAAAAATTTATCACTAAATTTGCTAAATATTATACCCCGATGGTGGTCTTTGTTTCCTTAGCGGTGGCATTAATTCCTCCTTTAATTATTTCTTCAGCAACTCATGAAGAATGGGTTTATCGTGCTTTAATTTTATTAGTTATTTCTTGCCCTTGTGGTTTAGTTATTAGCATTCCTTTAGGTTATTTTGGTGGTGTTGCTGGTGCAGCTAAACGAGGAATTTTAGTCAAAGGGGCAACTTATTTGGATTCTCTTTTACAAGTTAAAACGGTGGTTTTTGATAAAACTGGTACTTTAACTCAAGGGGTTTTTCGAGTCACCAAAATATTACCAGAAAACGGCTTTCAAGATGAAGAATTATTAGCTTTAGCGGCACAAATTGAAGTTTACTCCCCTCATCCCATTGCTGAATCTATTCGCCAAGCCTATAATCAGGAAATTAATGATTCTAACATCAAAAACTATCAAGAATTAGCAGGTTATGGCGTATCGGCTTTAATTAAGGGAAAATCTGTGATTGCTGGAAATGATAAATTATTACATCGAGAAAATATTACTCATGATACTTGTAATGTGCAAGGTACAGTAGTTCATTTAGCCGTAGATAGTAATTATATGGGCTATATTCTTATTGCCGATGAAGTTAAACCCGATGCGGTATTAGCAATTTCTCAATTGAAACAATTAGGCATTGAAAATACAATTATGTTAACAGGGGATAATCAGGCTATTGCTTCTAAAATTGCTCAAGAAATTGGTGTTGACTCTTATCAAGCGGAATTACTACCTGAAGATAAATTAGAGTCTTTAGAAACACTTATAAATCAATCTCATGGTAAATATAAAATTGCTGTAGTTGGAGATGGAATCAATGATGCTCCGATGATTGCAAGGGCGGATGTGGGTATTGCCATGGGAGGATTAGGTTCAGATGCAGCGATTGAAACTGCTGATATAGTAATTATGAAGGATGCTCCTTCTAAAGTACCAGAAGCCATCAAAATTGCCAGAAAAACGAATCAGATTGTGTGGCAAAATATTATCTTTGCGTTAACTGTCAAAAGTTTATTTATTATCTTAGGAACTTTTGGAGTAGCAAATCTTTGGGAAGCGGTTTTTGCTGATGTTGGGGTAGCTTTAATCGCAATTTTTAATGCAACCAAAACCGTTAAATATTATCAAAAGCAATGATGGTATATAGCGTTTTTCATTATGGTGAGATGAGATAAAGGTATTTGCAGTTTCTAAATTAACAGGAATAACATTATTTTGAGTCATAATTAACAGTTTTGATCTTAATAACCTTTGACCATAACATTTTTTGAATGAAGGATAAATGATAATCAATTAATAATCTTACTGAATTAACCTTAAAATTTATTACTGAAAATTTTATATAGAGTTAAGATAATTATTATTCGTTAAAAGTGATAATAAAAACATCATTATTATTAAAGTATATATTATACAGTTGACGTTGTAAAATAGGAGCTTTATTCGGTTGATAATAGTCTTTATGATCCAGAAAAAAATCTTCTTTTGGTAAAGACTCTATATTTAATCCAAAAGTTTTTAATTTGGTTATGCCAAAATTATCAGGGGATAAATATTGATAAGCAATACTACTAATAATAGGATATTTTTCTAAGGATTTTGCAACTAAATTATTTGCTTTTAAAGTAAAACAATTTTCGGTATTAGCAAAAGAAATTTTTATGTTATCTAAAGGAAGTGAATATTTAATGCTTAAATCTTCTACATCCCTTAAAATTGACATTGCAATTCTATCTTCATATAAATTTTGTTGATGAATAACATTACCTAAACTTAAGCTAATGTTCATAAATGACAATGTTATTAAAGAATAATAAAATATTAAAAAATACTGCAAAATTTTAATTTTGCTATCTGCCAAAATTTTAACCATAAAAAAACAAGCAAAACTAATTATAGCTGTAAATCCTAAAAAAATTCTAGTATGCCAAGGTGGATTAAGAAGAATATAACTAGGAAAAATAAATGAAGTTACCAATATAAATAGTAATATAATACCTAACACGAGACTTATTAATTTATCCTTGAATAAAATATTATTATCTTTCTCAAATAAACAGTTAAAAATGACCAACAACAAAACTAAAATTCCTAATAAATATAATAACCATATTATTGCACTAGATGCCAAATGAGTTTTAGTTATATTCCAAGAACTTAAAATATTATTAATGATAATTTGAAATATTTGCTCAAATTCTGGCAATTGTGAATTTTTTAAAGTATATTCATCTAATTTGTATAAGTTTTTAATGGGTATATATAGTATCATTCCTCCTAATAAAATAGTATTAAAAGTTACAAAATTATAAATTGAGTGTAAATATTGTTTTGTTTTACATAATTGAAATAGTAAATAAAAAATAAATCCTACAAAATAAAAAGCTATGCTAGTTTGATATAAGCACAGTGAAAGTTGTAGTAAAAAAAGCTACAAAATAATAGCTAGGAATTAATAAAGATAATTTTTTGATATTTTGTCTGATATAAATAGTAAAATATAAGGCTAATATTGCTGAAAAAATTGCTAAACTCATACTTAAAGAATCTAGCACAAAAGCATACATAGAAAGATTATAAGGATTAAGAATAGTGATAACACCTATTAAAACTAATAATGCTAAATTTTTAATCTAATATATTCGGTTTAAGTAAATAATTCCCAGAGAAAAAAAAGAAATTCCAATGATTTGAAAAAAAGGGGAAATATCGGTAAAAGGTTCTCCTAATTGCAAAAACTTAATAATAAAAGTTGCTAAAGGACGAGCATTAAAATCCCACCCCATTTTACCATCAACTAATCGCCAATAATCATCTAAATATAATGTGTTCGCTTGAAATAAACTAATTAATCCAAAAATAGATATTCCTAATATGCACAAAAAGGCTTTTATTTCTTGCTTATTAAGTATTAATAAGGACATTTTTTCTCCTGGCAAATTTTATAATTGACTATTATTTTGTTTGATCAAAATTATTAATTAAGATATAAAAACTCTTAAAGATGAATTAAATATATTATAATTATAGAGCAATTTCTTCATTATTAATGCCTACATTAACCACTAAAAATATTAACTAATGAAGATGATCTGGTAAAACTACAGCACCCAATATCTCAAAAGGCATCTCTGATTTTACGGTAGCAGTTACTTGACGCAGTAAAGCAATATTCTTTTCATCCTTAAAAATTGGTTGACGATTATAAGTGACGATTGTTAAAAATATAATACTTCCTTCTCCGTAAAAATGGCGATATTCGGACATATTATTGAAGGTTAATTGTGGGTTTTGGTGGGCAATGCCCACTACTTTTATTGTCTAATAAAAAATCGACTTGTCATTGCAATAAATTCTGCACCAACACCGATCAAACCATTTTCAGGTAATACAGGTATGATTAGATTAAAGGATTAAAAATTTTATTAACAGTGTATGTATCACAAAAAATATTTTGTAGGTTGGGCATTGCCTACAAATATCTCAGATCGAGCCTATACCCCATGTAGGTTAAAATATAGCTTACATTGCATTTATAATTAATATATATATTAATGCCTACATTAACTACTAAAAATATTAACTTTCCTTTAACTGCCGTCATCGGGCAACAAGCTATAAAAACCGCCCTTCTCCTCGCCGCCGTTGATCCTCAATTAGGGGGAGTGGCGATCGCCGGTAAACGGGGTACAGCTAAATCCGTTATGGCTAGGGGTATTCATGCCCTATTACCTCCCATTGAAGTAATCAAAGATAGTCGTTTCAACTGTGATCCCCAAAATTCGGAAGATTGGGATACCGACACATGGCAACAATACGCCGATACTGATCCTGCTCAAATTCCTACGGAAGTAATACCAGATCCCTTTGTGCAAATACCGTTAGGAGTCACAGAAGACAGGCTTTTAGGTTCGGTGGATGTGGAAGAATCCGTTAAGCGTGGTGAACCAATATTTCAACCCGGATTGTTGGCACAAGCCCATCGAGGAGTATTATATATCGATGAAATTAACTTATTAGATGACCAAATCGCCAATCAACTGTTAACCGTCTTAACCGATGGTAAAAACCAAATCGAACGGGAAGGCATCAGTTTTGCTCATCCATGCAAACCTTTACTCATCGCTACCTATAACCCCGAAGAAGGTGCATTACGAGAACATTTATTAGACAGAATTGCGATCGCCCTTAGTGCTGATGGAGTCTTAGCTTTAGATGAAAGAGTCCAAGCTGTCGATCAAGTAATCGATTATGCGTCATCACCCGTGAAATTTCTTGAGCAGTATGACGAAGACATGGATGCACTAAAAACCGAAATTATCCTTGCCAGGGAATGGCTCAAAGAGGTGAAAATAACTCCTGAACAGATTAAATATTTAGTAGAGGAAGCCATTAGAGGTGGTGTAGAAGGACATCGAGCGGAAATTTTTGCCGTCAGAGTCGCTATGGCCGCCGCAGCCTTAGAAGGAAGAAATAACGTCACTGCTGATGATTTACGCAAAGCCGTTGAGTTAGTAATCGTTCCTCGTACAACCATTATTCAGCAACAACCGCCCGAAGATCAAATGCAACCCCCACCGCCACCACCTCCACAACCTCAAGATCAAGGTGAAGATGAAGGGGAAGAAGAAAAAGAGGAGGAAACGGAAGAAGATAAAAAAGAGGATGACAATCAAGAACAAAATGAAACGCCTCAAATTCCAGAGGAGTTCGTTTTTGATGTGGAAGGGGTGATTTTAGATCCCAGTGTGTTGTATTTTGCCCAACAGATGCAAAGACAGGGTAAATCTGGCGCTCGTAACCTCATTTTCACGGACGATCGAGGACGCTATATTAAGCCTATGATACCCAAAAGTAAAGTAAGACGCATCGCCGTTGATGCTACTTTGAGAGCGGCTGCACCCTACCAAAAAAGTCGCAGGGAACGCAATCCAAATCGTCGTGTCATCGTGGAACAGGGAGATTTGAGGTCAAAACGCCTCGCAAGGAAAGCAGGGGCTTTAATCGTCTTTGTCGTCGATGCTTCGGGATCGATGGCACTTAATCGGATGCAGTCGGCAAAGGGTGCGGTAATGCGGTTATTAACGGAAGCCTACGAAAATCGAGATCAGGTGGCGTTAATTCCCTTCCGAGGAGAACAAGCAGACGTATTATTACCTCCTACTCGTTCCATTACTTTAGCCCGTACCCGTTTGGAAACTCTGCCTTGCGGTGGTGGTTCACCTTTATCCCATGCCTTAACTCAGGCGGTTCATGTGGGGGTAAATGCCCAGATGTCGGGGGATATTGGACAGGTTGTCATTGTGGCAATTACGGACGGACGGGGTAATATTCCTTTGGCTCGATCGTTGGGTGAAACTCTTGAGGAAGGGGAAAAACCCGATATTAAGGCAGAATTGTTGGATATTGCCACGAAAATCGGTGCTATGGGCATGAAATTGTTAGTTATCGACACCGAGAAGAAGTTTGTTTCCACTGGCTTCGGTAAGGAGTTGGCAAAACAGGCGGGAGGTACTTACTATCAGTTACCAAAGGCTACAGATCAGGCTATTGCGAATATGGCAAAGGGTGCGATCGCTGATTTGAAGTAACATTAATTCGGGGTAAAGTATGATGAAAATTCCTAATTTCGATTACGCCATCATTGAAGAATCTAAAATAGTAGATTATTTGTTGAATATCAATCATAAAAGGGGAGGTTCAAAAGCAAAAATGTTGCTTAACTATGGTTATTCTCCTGATAATTGGCAACAATTAGAGTTAGATATTCGCAGGTTTCATCTCAATCCAGAAGTTTCTATAATCAAAGAAACACCCTATGGCATAAGATACGAAATAATATCAGAAATACTTACCCCTATTCATAAGCCATTATTGATGAAAAGTGTATGGCAAATTGACAAAGGGACCGAAATTCCCCGATTAATTACCATGATTCCTGAATAAAAATTGGAGGTTTTAAATATTATGAATTTTCCCCTTTATTCTGATGTAATTTTATTAAAAGATATAGTCGAAGATGGTTTATTTGCTGGTGATATTGGCACGGTGGTAGATATACATAATGTTAATGGATTGGAAACGGGTTACAGTGTGGAATTTTTTGATTTATTAGGAAATACAAGAGCCGTTGTCACTCTACCAATGGGCTATTTTCGTCAACCCACTAAGTCAGATATACCCACCATAAGACTTTTAGCGGAAGTTGTTTAATAAGTTTGTTATGCCTTTAGCATCGCTGGTGTGAAGTCACATTTATTTGGGTTGGTGTTGGATTTTATTATTAAATTCAACTTATTCTGAGTTACTTAAATTCAGTTATTTCTAAGTATAATTGTCTTCAGGTTTTTTTCAAAAATGCTTATTTTTTTTGTTCTTTCAGTATATTCATTACTAATTGATAAGCCTCATGCAGGGGAATATGTCCATTTTCAACTGCTTCAATAAGTTCTTGTGCTTCCTTCGGTTGAATTAAATTCAAATTTATAGGCTCTCTTAGCAAAATATGAAATTTAGTTTTATCTTTATCTGTAATTGTTGTTATCAAACATTATATTTTCTGAAATACTCCAATCTCGATCATATTTTGTTTCATGTTCGATCGTCTATGGATGTAGAGTTAGATCGTACCTATGAAGTAATGTTAATTTGGTTAAGGAGGTTCGATCGTCTTTTGGGGGGAGTTCGATCGTTCCTATGAAGTAATGTTGATATGGTTAAGGAGGTTCGATTGTCTAGTGGGAGAAGGTTCGATTGTACCTCTGAAATCATGATATTAATTACTATTTAATCTACTTTTAAAAATGTCTTGCAATTCTTGATAATTGTTTTCTGAAATAGCAGGATATTTAATAGTATCTTTTTTGCGACTCATTAATACTTCTAAGGCTTCACTAAAAGCATCTTCATCTTGACGATGGCTGGACAAATATTGACGTAATTCTTGATTACTCATTGTTAATAATTCTTGTTTCATGATTCAAAACTCCATACGCCTTGTTCATTAATCGTAATTTCGATACCATCATTTACACCAGCGAGAATATAAATGATCTTCAGTCTTTTATCATAACGAAATAAGTTAATTGGTTGATAAAGATTCGATAATAACTGACAAATAAAAATCGCTGTATCCTTTTGTTGAGATGTTGGCAACGAACTTTTAACCCCTCAAATTTTTTAATTAATTCACAATGCTATCATATTTTGTTTCATGTTTGATCGTCTTTTGAGAGAGAGTGTGATCGTACTTATGATGTAATGTTGATATGGTTAGGAGAGTTCGATCATTCTTATGAAGTAAGATTAATCAGAGATTTTTAAAACTCCTTGCTTATAATAAAATAAAGTATATTTATATTGATAACTTTATGGTAAATACATTATTAACAACAGATTTGAAAAGTATTTATGAAACTGATGAGCATTTCTGGTTAGAAGAAACAATAAAATTATTACGGGAGAAACGTTTTAATGAATTAGATTTAGAAAATTTAATTGAGGAGTTAGAAAGTTTGGCACGTCGAGATAAATCAAAAGTAGCAAGTTTAACAGAACAAATTATTAGACATCTTTTGTTACTGCAATATTGGACAACAGAATCTGAGGATAATTTTAATCACTGGAAAACAGAAATAATTGGTTTTCGCTCTCAAATTAAACGGGATTTAACCACAAATTTAAGTAATTATTTGATAAAAAATTTAGAGTTAATTTATCAAGATGCTTTAAGATTTGTTAAACAAAAGACTAAATACTTAGTAAAATTTCCCGACACTTGCCCTTATACTTTAGAACAAATTTTAGACCAAAATTATTTAATTTAATATTAATTACTAAGAGTTATATAGTAAACCTAAATCAGTTGTGCAAAAGGTATTAGATATTTGGTGATAATAAATTAGCAGTCCTACTTATCAAATATGAATATAACAACTAAAGAAATAGAACAATTAGAACTAGCATTATTTCAAGAAGAATTGCTCATTAAAAAAAAACATATTGAGCTAAAAAAATAGTTAAAATTACTCTCTGAAAAATTCGCTCAAACATTATTATCAAATGAAAAATTTAATCTAATGATGCAAATGGACACCATAGAACAAAAAATTAAAAATGATTTGATAATGTTAGCTAAAAAAAAAGATGAAATAGAAAGAAAAAAAAGCTATCAAAAAGAGCAAAAGTAGTGTAGTAAGTGCGGTCAGGGTAGCTGTGCCTTTGGCATCGCTGATTTGAAGTAAGATTAATATAGGTTGGTTTTGGGTTTTATTATCCAAGCCAACCTCAGAAATATATTTTCAGATCTAATGGTTACAATAATTAATTTTTATTTATAATTAAATTAAGTAAAAGATCGTTGGATTTAATAGCGTATATGAAACAACATGATGATAATCTATACCAAGAATTAGCTCTACTTTTATTGAAAGAGGAGGATTTACGGCGAAAAACAGAACAATTATTAACTCAGGCAAAAAAAGTTATTGATCCCCGACAGGAATTTAATAAATGGCTTCAATCATCTGAAGGAAAAAGATGGAAGGAAAAACAATTCGAATATCAGTCGGGAAAGTGTGCTTATTGTCAAGAAGAATTGAGATTTTCGGATGCAGTGGTTCATCATGTTATTCCATTAAAACAACTTGGCAATCAAGCAAATAAACCTGAAAACTTTAAACTTTTACATCAAAGTTGCAATCTTAAAATTAGTACGAAAATTGTTTTTTTACATAATAAACTTAAAGAACTTGAAATTGAAGAACAAAAAATTAATTTAAAAACTTCTCAGATAATTAAACAAGCAGATTTGGCACTAAGTAAATAAAATTTAATTGAAATAGTTATTAGTTAATTCGTAGGTTGGGTTTCGTGCCTTAACCTACTCTTTACCGATTCTGTCATCAAATATGATTTTTTCTCAAATACCCCAATCTCGACATATTTTGTTTCATCTCAAGTTCAGATAATCACAAAAAGAGCAAAAGTAGTGTAGTAAGTGCGGTCAGGGTAGCTGTGCCTTTGGCATCGGTATCGCTGATTTGAAGTAAGATTAATTTGGGTTGGTGTTGGGTTTTATTTTCCAAGCCAACTTACTTACTTTTATCTTTCAACTGCTAAAAATCCCTTGGGAAAAAAGGCGTGGTTATGGGTAGCAGTAACACCGTTAATTACCTATTTTCAAGTAACTTTATCTCGTTGTACCAATGGGGCATAAGACTTAAATTACCACAATATCATCATTAGTCATGGCTAATCCCGTATTTAAAATGGCTATTTGTACCGCAGAAGTTGCACCACTACCATCCACATCAAAGAATAACCTACCATTACTGGAATTATAGAAGAAACGATGATCTAATGTTGTTGCTGATGAGCCTATAGTAAACTGAGTTGATATTAATGTACCAACTCCTAAACCACCAAAACCACTACTAGAAATCAGAATAGTGTCATCAGTGACATTGAAATCGGTAATGCGATCTACTTTTTCAGAAGTAGAGTTAAAAAGGAAGGAATCTAAACCAGTACCACCATTGAGAATGTCATTCCCATTGCCACCATAGAGAGTGTCATTACCGCTACCACCATAGTGAAGATCGTTACCGTCATCTCCAGTTAAGAGATTAGTACCAGAGTTT
>NZ_VRZC01000289.1 GCF_016743215.1 Geminocystis sp. GBBB08 | reverse complement strand
GTCTTACTCTTTCTCCACAAGCTGTAGCGATATGCCCTACCGCCAAATACCACAGACGTTTACTTGAAATTGGCTTGGTTTTTGCCTTTTATTATCTGTTACCACATCGAAGGATGTTTTTTTAATTATAGCTCACTAATGCCCGTGCATAGCAGGGTTTTAGACCCACGATTTTTTGATAACAATTTGGTGGGCAGTGCATCGCCCTACATATTAGACTAAGGTTTGTTGCCATTCTAAACGTTCTAAAGTACGAGAACGCTCTAAAGCACGTTCAAAACTGTCTAATTTAGGTTCGATGAGGAAAGGCTCACTGATATAACCTTGTACAGCTTCTTGGGTTTTTAAACCGTTACCAGTGATATAAACTACGGTGGTTTCCTCAGGATCAATTTTTCCTGCTTCCACTAATTTTTTCAGTACTGCTATGGTTGTACCTCCTGCTGTTTCGGTAAAAATACCTTCAGTTTCGGCTAAAAGTTTGATCCCTTCAATAATTTGTGCATCGTTAACAGATTCAATATTACCGTTCGTTTTACGAGCGAGATCCAACGCATACATTCCGTCAGCTGGATTACCGATGGCGATCGACTTAGCAATAGTATTAGGTTTTACGGGGATAACAAAATCTCTGCCTTCTCTAAAGGCTTGGGCAATAGGTGAACAACCTTCTGCTTGCGCACCACTAAAACGTACGGGTTTATCATCTACTAAACCAACTTTAACAAATTCTTGAAATCCTTTGTGAATTTTGGTGAATAAAGATCCAGAGGCTAAAGGTGCAACAATATGATCAGGTAATTTCCAACCTAATTGTTCAGCCACTTCAAAGCCTAAAGTTTTTGAACCTTCAGAGTAGTAAGGACGTAAATTGATATTAACAAATCCCCAACCATAGGTATTACCTACTTCACAACAAAGGCGGTTAACTTGGTCATAATTACCTTTTACTGCCATTACTGTAGGATTATAAATTAGTGTACCTAAAACTTTTCCTGCTTCTAAATCCGAAGGAATGAACACACAACAGTCTAAACCAGCATGAGCGGCAATAGCGGCTGTGGAGTTGGCTAAGTTACCAGTACTAGCACAGGAGACGGTAGTAAAACCTAACTCTCTAGCACGAGTTAAAGCAACGGATACGACTCTATCCTTAAAACTAAGGGTAGGCATATTAACAGCATCATTTTTAATATAAAGATTTTTCAGACCTAGACGACGAGCCAAGCGATTTGATTTAACAAAGGGAGTCATCCCCGTACCTACATCTATAGGATTTTCACTTTCAACCGGTAAAAAGGCTTTGTAGCGCCAGATGGAATTAGGCCCTTTCGCAATGCTTTCACGGCTTACTTGAGCTTTAATAGCATCGTAATCGTAGGCTACTTCTAAAGGTGCAAAGGTTTCTTCGCAAATATGAATGGCTTTGAGAGGATATTCTGCACTACCTTCTTTGGAGACTAATTTGGTGAAAGTGGGTTTAAAAGCGTTGCTAGTGGAGGTAAGTTCGAGAGCTTGGGTCATTTTATCTTCTCCTGTGTGATCGATAATGATGAATCTGAAAATAATCTTTAAATGATTGCTTGTGTAAGAATTATAACAATTACCAAATTAGCTGTCAAACATACCCGACTATTTTTATCGGGATTGCTATTATATTTCCTACTCTAAATTGACACTCACGCCATCAAATCGAAGATTGTGATGGGTGATTCTTACCTCAAGGACACTTAACTAGCTCAAACAAATTACTTTGCTTAAACCCCGTCAGTACGTCTCCGTAAGCATTTTTTATCACGGTATGCCCTACCGCAATTAATCCTCTATTTTTAATTACCTCTGCACTCACAACATCTCTT
>NZ_VRZC01000288.1 GCF_016743215.1 Geminocystis sp. GBBB08 | reverse complement strand
GTAGCTTATATTACTAAACCCATTAACTTATTAGAATTATTATCGAGAATTAATAGTTCTTTAAAAATTAGAAATTTAACGAAAAATTTACAAGAACAAAATCAGCTATTATCCTCAGAAATTTTAGCACGACAACAAGCACAATTAGCATTAAAAAATAGTGAAGAAAGATTAAAAACAATTATCAATAATAATCTTAACGGTATGATTGTTATTGATCATCTTGGGAAAATTTTATTTCTAAATCGGGAAGCCGAAAAATTATTTAATCGTAAAAAAGAAGAAATGTTAGGAGAAATTTTAGGTATTCCTCTAGAATTTGATAAAATTAGTGAATTAGATATACCAAGACCATCAGGAGAATTAAGTACTGTTGAAATGAGAGCAGTGCCTATTGTTTGGAATGATAATAGTGCCTTTTTAATTTCTTTTATTGATATTACTGAAAAGAAAAAAATGGAGGAAAAACTAAAAATATTATTTCAAGCATCAGAACAAAGTCCTGCATTAATTATTATTACAGATATTAAGGGAAATATTGAATATGTTAATCCCAAATTTGAAGAAGTTTCAGGGTATAAAGAAGAAGAAGTAATCGGAAAAAATCCTCGTATTCTTAAATCAGGGCATACAAGTAAGAATGATTATAAAAATTTATGGGATACCATAAAACAGGGAAAAGAATGGCAAGGAGAATTTCATAATATGAAAAAAAATGGAGAGTTATATTGGGAAAAAGCCTTAATTTCTCCTATTTTTAATTCTGCTGGTGTCATCACTCATTATATGGCAGTAAAAGAAGATATTACCGAAAAAAAACAACAGGATATTTTATTACAGTATCAAGCAAAATATGACCATTTAACGAATATCCCTAATCGTAATTATGCTTTAGAAAAAGTTAAATATTTAATAGAAAAAGCAAAAGAAACTCAAACTAATTTAGGATTAATGTTCATCGATTTAGATCATTTTAAACAAGTTAATGATAATTTAGGTCATGATTTTGGTGATGAATTATTAATCCAAGCAACAGCAAGAATGAAAAAGGCATTACGCAATACAGATTTATTGGCGAGGTTAGGAGGTGATGAGTTTTTAATGGCAGTGCCATTTTTGGAAAAATTCACTCATTTAGAAACAGTGGCTGAAAAAATTATTCGATTATTAAGACAACCTTTTGATATTTTTAATCAGAAAATTTTTATTTCAGCTAGTGTTGGTGTTACTATGTTTCCCTCTGATGGTGATAACTTAAAACAGTTAATTCGCAATGCTGATTTAGCCATGTATCAATCTAAAAAAAATGGGAGAAATCAGTTTAAATTTTATCACTCAGAAATACCGACAATTGAGATTAATAAATCTAATTTAGAGAACAATTTTAATCAAGCTATTGAAAGAAATGAGTTTAAAATTGTCTATCAACCCGTTGTTAAACTTCAAACTCAATTAATCATGGGTGCTGAGGCTTTAATTCGGTGGGAAAATAAAGAATTAGGTTTAATTTATCCCGAAAAATTTATCCCAATTCTCGAAAAAAATGGCATGATTATTAATTTGGAGAATTGGATTATAAAATCGGTGATCAAAGATATAAAAACATGGGAAGATATTAAAGATATTTTTATCAGTGTTAATTTATCAGAATATGAATTTCAAGAACAAGATATTGTTACTAGATTAAGGACATTTATTCCTGAAAATCATCGTCAACATAATAATATTCAAATCGAAGTTAAAGAAAATATGTTGTTAGAAAAAAAATCTTCAGTAACTAATACTTTTAATGATATATCAAAATTAAATATTGACTTATGTTTAGATAATTTTGGAGTAGGTTTTTCTTCCTTAACCAATTTACACAAATTTAGTTTTACATCTCTCAAA
>NZ_VRZC01000287.1 GCF_016743215.1 Geminocystis sp. GBBB08 | reverse complement strand
GTTTACAAGTACAAGCAGAAGAAGTAGTTTATAATGCAGAAGATGTGGATAAATTAATTAATGAGCGTCGTCAAAAATTAGCTACTTTAATTCCCGTAGAAAATCGTGCCGCACAAATGGGAGATGTTGCCGTAATTGATTTTGCTGGGCGTAAACCCACTGAAAATGAGGGAGAAGAAGGTGAAGTTATACCTGGTACTGAAGCCACAGAATACCAAGTAGAATTGGAAGAAGGTAAATTTATACCCGGTTTTATAGAAGGTGTTGTCGGGATGAATGTTAATGACACAAAAAAACTTACCTTAACTTTCCCTCAAGATTACGCACAAGCAGATTTAGCAGGAAAAACGGTAATTTTTACTGTAACTCTTCAAGATTTGAAAGAGAAAGAATTACCTGAATTAGATGATGAATTTGCTCAAGAAGTAAGCGAATTTGAGACAATGGAAGCCTTAAGAGAATCTTTAGAAAAACAGTATCAGGAAAAAGCCTCTAATGATACGAAACAAAATATTCATAGTGCAATTATTAATGAACTATTAAAACATACCACTATCGATTTACCTCATACTATGTTAGAGGAAGAATTCCAAAATATTCTTTTACAAACGGCTAACCAACTTCAAAGTTACGGCATGGATGTTAACCAGTTTTTCACTCGGGATGTTGTCACTAAAATGCGGGAAACTGCCAAGCCTGAAGCTAGTAAAAATCTTCATACTACTTTAATTATAGAGAAAATTGCTGAACAAGAATCTATTACTGTCACTGATGAGGAAGTAAACGCTAAAACCATTGAAATTAAAGCCACTCTCAAAGAGCGTGATGTAGATGAAGTAAAGTTACGCAAATATGTCAAGCATGATTTATTAGCGGAAAAAACTCTTGATTGGTTACAGGAAAAAACTCAAGTGGAATTAGTGCCTTTTGGTAGTTTAACTAAAGAAGAAAAATCTACCGATGAGGAAATTTCTGAAGAAGAATCTAACACTGATAGTTAAGTTTTAATTAACTAAAATTATTATTTAGAAACTTAAATTATTGATGTTTATAATTAACTATCAATTAATCTGAGTTTCTTTTTTTGTGTTATGAATTACACTATTTTTCATCTTAAGTAAATCATATTTATATTTTGTAGGCAGTGCATCGCCCTACTTTTATTGTCTATTAAATTATTTAAAATATTATGTCTGAAAATCAATTTTCTGAAGTAAAATACGGTGAAAGAGCGATTGAAGAAGGTAGTTTAATTACTTTCCCAAATCCTCGCCCGGGTAGGGTTTACGATATTAGCATCACTCTGCCGGAATTTACCTGTAAATGTCCTTTCTCTGGTTATCCAGACTTTGCCACTATCTATATCAATTACTCCCCTGATGAGAAGGTAGTCGAATTAAAAGCTATCAAACTTTATATTAATAGTTATCGCGATCGCTATATTTCTCACGAAGAATCTATTAATCAAATTTTAGATGATTTTGTCGCCGCTTGTGATCCTTTATCTATAACAATTAGAGGCGATTTTTACCCCCGGGGTAATGTGCATACGGTTATTGAAGTTAAACACATCAAACAATAATCAGGGTTTGCCCATTGGTTAGAAGTTAAATAAATGAGCAAAAAGTCAAGATAAAAACAACAAAAGTTAATAAATAGCTAAAAGCCTTATGAATATTAATATTTAAGAGTATTCGCTTTCTCTTATTTCAGATGACGAAGAAAATTAACCGAGATCATGCACAAAAAAAACATCATCCTTTGACGGAAAATGATGCCATTGTTTCACATTTGTCTGAACTTTTAACCCCTTCCATTTTTGCTCAAGAGGCTTTATTTCGTAATTTGGGGATGAGAAATCGTATTCTCAATTTATCATTAACTTAGATCTTGCATCTCTATCATTAATTCTCGT
>NZ_VRZC01000286.1 GCF_016743215.1 Geminocystis sp. GBBB08 | reverse complement strand
CCAAGGGATGGTCGCCTCTTGTTAGCAAGATTTATAGAGACCTCACCATAATCAAAAACGCTATAGTATTCTTTAATGAATTGTGAGAATTTTAAATAATTGTTAATTGTTAATGGTTAATGTTAAAAAAATGTGTCTAAATCTAAGGCTTGAGAACCCCCTTCTAATAAGAGTACAATTAATTTACGCAACTGTACCCAAATTAATAAACCAATAAACAAAGTTAATGATCCTGATATGCCATAGGATAATACACGGTTATAGGTAAATATTTCTAATCCAGCAGCCAGAAAAACACAAATCCCAGCACAAATTCCTAAAAATGGTAATTTTAAGATCGAAATTTCTGACATATTAGGTTTTATACCTTTTTTTCCTTGTTTACTCCATTGATTAACTTGTTGTTTTAATGACGATTCAAAAGCTAAACCACAAGTAATACCGATAAAAAGACCAAAAAATAATAAACCTAGGGGCGGTTCAGGAATATAATACATATTTCAAACAAAACGATAAAATAACGAACTGTTACAAAATATTAACATCTTTTCGTAATTAAAATTTCGTCATAGTTGAACTTAAGATCTGATAATGGTAACAGTGTATATTAGAAATAGATTATCAAAATGTAAAATTAAGAATTATTATTTATTATGACTCAAGTATCAGTCAATACTCCTAGTAATCTTCTCGATGTGCCTAAACATGGTTTACCGGTTACAATTATTACTGGGTTTTTAGGCAGTGGCAAAACTACTTTACTTAATCATATTTTGCAAAATCAGCAAGGTATTAAAACCGCAGTTTTCGTGAATGAATTTGGCGAAATTGGTATTGATAATGATTTGATTATTTCTGCCGGTGAAACAATGGTAGAGTTAAGTAATGGCTGTATTTGTTGCAATATTAACGATGATTTAGTTGATGCTATTTATAATGTCTTAGAAAGAGAAGAAAAAATAGATTATTTAGTAGTTGAAACTACTGGAATTGCTGATCCTTTACCCGTTGCATTGACTTTTTTAGGTACTGAATTAAGAGACTTAACAAGATTAGATTCTATCGTTACTTTAGTTGATTGTGAGAATTTTAGTCTTGATTTATTTAACAGTGACGCAGCTTATAATCAAATAGCTTACGGTGATATTATTTTACTTAATAAAACTGATTTAGTTGATGAAGCCGATGTTGATTTATTAGAGATTAGATTAAGAGAGATAAAAGCTGATGCGAGAATTTTACGCACGACTAAATCTCAAGTGCCCTTACCATTAATTCTCAGTGTAGGTTTGTTTGAATCGGATCAATATTTTGATAGTGCAGACTCCCATGATACTCATGATCATCATCATCACGAACATGATCACCATTGTACCGAAGATCACGAACATGATGAAAATTGTCAACATAATCATGATCATCATCATTCAAATCACTTAGAAAATGATGGTTTTATTTCTGTTTCTTTTATGAGTGATAAGCCCTTTTATATTCGTAAATTACAGAGCTTTTTAGACAATAAATTATCGGCAAATGTTTTTCGAGCTAAAGGTATTTTATGGTTTGAAGAAAGTCCAGATCGTCACATATTTCATTTAAGTGGTAAACGTTTTACTATTGAAGATGATGTCTGGAAAAAAGGACAAAAAAAAGAAAACAAATTAGTTTTTATTGGTCAAAATATTGATTCTCAAACTATCAAATCACAGTTAGAAAAATGCCTTGTTAAAAATTAAGAATTACCAATACAGGGAGAGGCTCAAACTCACCGGAATTCGATGTGTGTAAGAAATCTTTAAGAATAAGGAGTTTAAGACTCAGATCTTGCACCAGTACAATAATACCAATGAAACAAAACGGGAAAAATCAATTTTAGGAGTTTTAAAATCAATTCTGATTACTTTTCCCTCTTCCCTCTTCCCTTTTCCCTATCCTCATCGAG
>NZ_VRZC01000285.1 GCF_016743215.1 Geminocystis sp. GBBB08 | reverse complement strand
CAGACGGCGGTTTGGTTCATCTCCGAAACTATCTGATCGCAATCTGTAATGTTCGATTAGTTCATGTTGCATTTTCCTTACTTTTGAGTTTCTAGGTAACAATTCTACCGGTTGCCCTTGGGGTATGACAATTTGTTCCACAGCTAACCTTGCTTCTTCTAAGGCTTCAATTTCATCATCATTACCAGCTTTAGTGAATAACCGAAAATCATTGGCTTCGTTGGTTTCTGGGTTATCCATATTGACTAACTGCCGTAAAGTTCGAGTAATTTGCGGAATACTATTAGATTTGATACTATGAATTGGGACTTGACGATCTTTTGCTAATTGCATTAATTTTGAATGATTTTTAACTTGCGATCGCAAAGCCAAGACAGCATCAGCGTCTTCTAAATCTTTGGTTAAAACGATAGGCATTTTAAATACTTCAATGACTTGCTCTAACTGAGATCTGCCAATACCATAAGGATAGACATAAATAGGGAAATCTTCTCCGTTAGGCCCTGGAATGCGTACTTTTTCCGTTGCTTCTTCGGCTTGATACCAAGAATTAGCTAACATTTTTTCAAAATCGAGATTTGGTTGTTGATGAGTCAGAGAAATAGGAATCATTTTACCTGAAGCTCTTAAACCGCTTGGCTTTAGGGGAATTTCTATCACATTTTGCACTGTGGTTAATTCTGTTTGTGGTGCAAATGAAGGATCTCTTGTAATAGAAACTTCTCCAGCATCATCAACTTGACGCACCTGAGGAATAGGCTGTTTACCTCGTAATAAATTATCTACTGTTTGTGCGACTTCTTCATGAACAACCCATTTTTGACGCTCCCACATTTCCACAGCAATCTGAAAAGTAGGGGGTGCTTTTCTTTCTAAAACCGTTTTTTGAGAGCCACGACGACGGGCTTCTTCATCTCCTAAAGTTACAGATTGAATACCGCCAATTAAGTCAGAAAGGGTAGGGTTTTTGATTAAATTTTCCAAATGATTGCCATGGGCAGTACCGACTAATTGTACCCCTCTTTCAGCAATAGTACGAGCGGCTTGAGCTTCTAATTCTGTCCCAATTTCATCAATGATAATCACTTCAGGCATATGGTTTTCCACAGCCTCAATCATGACTTGATGTTGTAATTCAGGACGAGCTACTTGCATTCTTCTCGCTCTACCGATAGCAGGATGAGGCACATCGCCATCTCCAGCGATTTCGTTAGAAGTATCGATAATAACGACTCTTTTATCTAATTCATCGGCTAAAACTCTGGCAATTTCTCGTAAAGCAGTAGTTTTACCAACGCCAGGACGACCAAGTAGTAAAATGGATTGACCACTTTCTACTAATTCTCGAATCATTAAAATAGTGCCAAAAACGGCTCTACCAATACGACAAGTCAAACCAATAATGTTGCCTTGACGGTTACGAATAGCACTGATACGGTGTAATGTACATTCGATTCCTGCCCGATTATCGGCACTAAAATGACCTACTCTGGCTACAGAATATTCTAAATCTTCTCGATGGACTAAATTCTCACTCAAGTAACAACTATGGCCCGAAAATCTAGCTTCCGGCTTTCTTCCTAAGTCTAAAACGATTTCAATTAAAGAACTTTTTTGAGGATGTTGTTCTACGGATTGTCGAATAGTTAAAGGTAAAATTTGTAATAACTTATCGAGATCGTCAGTAATCTGCATTCTATGTTGGGGCAGTTTTTCTTCCATTCTTTGATTTTATAAACTGAAGTTTAAGTAAAGTTTAAGCCAATGGTTTTTTCTGAGCAAAAGATGTCATTGTGTTTATGATAACCGAAATTGTTGATAAACTTGAAACAAAACTTAATTTTGACTTATAGAACCCATTTGATATTTACATCTGTAACCGAAATAACAAAAGGTTTTGACGAGATTAAAGCATTTATTCTCAAATCATTACTATGTAATTCTTCTAAAAAAGATACCAAATGGGTTCTATAG
>NZ_VRZC01000284.1 GCF_016743215.1 Geminocystis sp. GBBB08 | reverse complement strand
GTTATATCTTGGAGGTTGGGAATTTCCTATTCCTTTAAACAATCTTGCTGATTGGATAGGCGTAAGTGAAAATACTCCTTGGTTACAAGTTATCACGGCTTCTTTAGGTATCAGTATGATGTTATTAAAAGCCTATTTTCTGGTATTTATTGCCATTTTATTACGTTGGACTGTACCTCGTGTCAGAATTGATCAATTATTAGACTTAGGTTGGAAATTTTTATTACCAGTATCCTTAGTCAACTTATTAATAACAGCCGCTTTAAAATTAGCCTTTCCTGTTGCTTTTGGCGGCTAAAATAATTAGGTATTACCTCAGTTAGACTTTAAAAATACGACTGGAGGGAAATAGATAAGAGACAGAAGATAGGATATAAAAAATAAAATTGACATAAATAATATTGAAATTGATTTTTTGAAAATTATTTAGTGCAGTTAATGATTATGACTCTGTCTATTTCATTATTTTATTTTACCTGCCTGTTTGTCCACTTTGTCTAACTTTCACGATAATTTTTATGTCGAATTGAGGTTGTTTTTTAGTTTTACTGCCTCTTGTTATTTCTAAATTCTTCGAGCAATGGGTAATGGGCAATAGATAATAGGCTAAATTCTAAATTTTGCCCAACGGAAATGCCATAAATCAAATAGGATTGCTATAGTGATAACTGTCACTGTTATTATTTTTAATGGTTAATTTTTCTCCACTGGAATCATTACGGCAAGGTAGTTGGTTTAAGTTGATTTGTGGTGCTAGTTATCAACATTTACCTTCTATTCGCAATCTTGCCCTAGTTTATACTTTAGCTGGGGCTGATTGTCTTGACGTTGCTGCGGATAAAGCTGTTATTCATAGTGCCTTAGAAGGTATCAAAATCGCCCAAAATTACCATAAACAAGCTCAAAATTTTGGCTATAATCCCCATGAAAATCCTTTTTTAATGGTAAGCATTAATGATGGAGAAGATCCGCATTTTCGCAAAGCCTACTTTAATCCTAACCTTTGTCCGCCACATTGCCATCGCCCTTGTGAAAAAATTTGTCCTGCCGAAGCCATAAAATTTAGTAACAATCATCAGGGAATAATAGAAGAATTATGCTATGGTTGCGGAAGATGTTTGCCTATTTGTCCGATAAATATTATTGAAACGGAATCAAAAATTATCGGGATAAAAGATGTTTTACAATGGTTAGATATTTTACCAATAAATGCCATAGAAATTCACACTCAACAAGGACATTTTTTTCAGTTTCAACAAGTTTGGACAATAATAGAACCTCATCTTTCTCAACTAAAATTAATTGCCATTAGTTGTCCTTATACTGAAAAAGTTACTGAATATTTAAGCAAAATTTATGATTATATTAAACCAGTAAAAATACCTTTAATTTGGCAAACAGATGGTCGTCCGATGAGTGGAGATATAGGTATTGGTACAACTCATTTAACCATAAAATATGCCCAGAAAATCAAAGAATTAAATTTACCCGGATTTATCCAATTAGCTGGAGGTACTAATGAATATACCGTTGAAAAAATCAAATCTTTAAACTTAATACCTTCACAAATTTCTGGAATAGCTTATGGCAGTAAAGGGAGAAAATTAATCGCTAATATTTTATCTAAATTAGAAGATATTTCGACTAATAATCAATTAGAAGATTACCCCGAATTATTATGGCAAGGAGTCAATCAAGCTCATCAATTAATCTCGCCTTTAAAATATCGCAATCGTAAATCATTCGTGAAGAATTAAAGATTAAAAAATAAATCTGTCAATCTTACTATACCGTCAAAGCTGATAGCTGATAGCTGATAGCTAACACCTCTTTAAATCTCACAATTCCCATAGGATTGCTATATAGAACCTATTTGATATTTACGCCTGTAACCCAAATAACAAAAGGCTTTGACGAGATTAAAGTATTTCTTCTGAAATCATTATTATGTAACCATTCTAAAAAAGATACCAAATGGGTTCTATAA
>NZ_VRZC01000283.1 GCF_016743215.1 Geminocystis sp. GBBB08 | reverse complement strand
GATTTGGGAAGAGGGAAGAGTTGATGATTTCAATTATTTTTAAGAATTAATTAAAAATGTAAGTAAAATGCGTCGAGTGCTTAGCATTAATTTTAATATACTTAAATCAATAATCAACTAGTTTTTCCCATGAATGTTAAATCATCTTAATGTTTATCAAATCTGCTTATATTCATATTCCTTTTTGTAAAAGAAGATGTTTTTATTGTGATTTTCCCGTTACTGTTTTAGGGGATAATAGTGGCAATCATTATTCCCCTTGGCAAAAAGAATATGTTGATTTTTTATGTCAAGAAATTATGGCTACCCCTAAACAAAATACTCTTCCATTAGCAACAGTTTTTTTTGGTGGTGGCACTCCTTCTTTATTAGCGATTCAAGGATTAGAGATAATTTTAAACACTTTGAATCAACATTTTGGCATTAGTAAAAATGCAGAAATTTCTTTAGAAATCGATCCTGCTACTTTTAATTTAAGAAAACTGAAACAATATCAAAAATTAGGGATTAATCGAGTTAGTTTAGGTTTACAAGCCTTTCAAGATAATTTATTAGAAATCTGTGGAAGAACACACAGGCTAACAGACATAAATCAATCTATAGATTGGATTCATCAAGCTAATTTTGATAATTGGAGTTTAGACTTAATATCTGGTTTACCCCGTCAATCTCTCCATGACTGGCAAGAATCTTTAGAAAAAGCGATCGCCTTGCAACCAAAACACCTTTCCTGCTATGATTTAGTCTTAGAACCAGTTACTGTATTCGGTAAAAAATATGCTCAAGGTGACAATCCTTTACCCCTTGATGAAACCGCAGCGAAGATGTATTGTTTAGCTTCTGAAATACTACAAAAAGCTGGATATAATCATTACGAAATTTCTAATTATGGCAAAAAAGGCTACGAATGCCAACATAATCAAGTTTACTGGCATAACGAGTCTTATCACGGTTTTGGCATGGGGGCGGCTAGTTATACTAATAATAAACGTTTTACTCGTCCTCGTACCAGAAAAGAATATTTTGCATGGGTGGGAAAATATTGTCAAAATTTAGGGATAATTGATATTCCTGTTACCTCAAAAAATGATCAATTATTAGAAACTTTGATGTTAGGCTTAAGGCTAAAAAAAGGAATAAATTTAGAGAAAGTTAAGACTAATTTTGGTGAAGGAATAGCCGATAATATCTTAAAATCTCTGGATAGTTTTTTAGAGGATAAATCAGTAATATTTGATGAAAATACTCATGTATTAAGATTAACAGATCCTCAAGGTTTTTTATATTCTAACACCGTATTAACGGCTTTATTTTCAACCTTTGACAATTAATAAACCTAAATAAAAATATGACAGATTAATTACTTATTACTCTAAAATCAATATTTTTGGAAAAGCCACCTAAAATTTTATCAAAAAATTGGGTTTAAAACCCCGTCCTTCTAGGACGGCTTTATATTTACAATTTAGTTATTAATATTGTAAAATTAGTGCTAAGATGAAGAAAATCAAAAAGTAAAGTCTAAATGTTAAATCTAACATACAACTACAAACTATTACCCACGTCAAAGCAAATTGAGAAGATTGAACTAAATCTTGCAGTTTGTAAATCGGTGTGGAATCATGGGTTGTATGTAAGAAAACTATGGTATAACAGTCGTAGTTGTTCAATAAATAAGTGTTCCTTGTATAGTGAATATATTGTAGAACCTTTTGAGTACCCAACATATCATGTTCAATCTGCCCAACTTACGTTAGCTAAAAAAACTAATTCTTTCCTTAAGGCAGGAAATGCTCAAGCAATGCAACAAACATTGCGTAAATGAGATAAGGCTTTCAATGACATGAAAGCTAAAAAATTAGGCTTTCCTAGATATAAAAAAAGAATGAAATCTTTTAATTTAATTGGGGCAATTAGCTTAAATAATAATATCCTTAAAATGCCATTGCTTGGCGGAAATAAAAATCATAAAAACTAGAGATATTCCTGAT
>NZ_VRZC01000282.1 GCF_016743215.1 Geminocystis sp. GBBB08 | reverse complement strand
GAGTTTAAATCCTTTACTAATGTCTAATTTTTAATTATTTTCTGGTAAATCTTAAGGTTTCTATGGATTGTGATGTTAAAAATAAGCCTAAAATTATGTAACTTAAAAAAACAATTAAATTGCTAGTTTCAAAAATTCCCTTTACAAAAGTTTCATAAATTCTTAAGATGGAAAAATGAGCAATAATTTCGCCCAATTGCCCACCAAAAAGATTACCAATACCATCTAAAATTGAAATAAAAATAACAAGAATAAATGTCATAATAGCAGAAAAAATAGTACTGTCTGTTAAGGAAGAAATAAACATCCCTAAAGATAAAATTGAAGCAGCCATTAAAATTAAACCTAGATGAGCTAAAATAATCACTTGAGGATTAACAGGAGGTGTAGCTCCTTGAAAAGCGATCGCTTCATATAGTAAAATAGGCATAATCATAGTAATGAAAAATAACAATACTGCTAATAATTTGCCTAGGGCTACTACCCAATTAAAAATAGGAGAAGTTGCTAATAATTCTATCGTGCCTCTTTTGCGTTCTTCGGCATATAAACCCATCGATAAAATAGGTAAAATAAAAATAGTTAATGAGCCAATTACGCCGAAAAAGATTTGCATAAATTCATAAACTACATCAATCGAAACAGGATTTCCCATTTGTTCTTGAACGGCAACATTTTGAATTACTCCTTGATCACTTAAGAGAATAAAGATAAAAAATAAACCAGAAATAAACCAAAAAATTCCAGCAACACTAAAAGCTAAAGGAGATGCAAAATAACTTTGTAACTCTTTCTGCAAAATAGCAATTATATTATTAATTATTGTCATTAATTAATTCTTTCATTAAATAAAGATGTTAAAAAGATTTCAAGATAAAATTATAACTCAGCTTTTGCTTTAAAATAATAATATATAGTAAGTCTAAATCATTTGTGAGAATTTTAAGGTTATCAAATAATCCCTTTATCACAACCATAAAAATACTTATCATGTTTCATTTTAGCATCCAAACTGAGGGAAATATCTCTCCTTCTCAACAATTAATTGATCAAATTCAGTTTGCCATCGCATCTCGTCAATATCCCCCCGGTCATCGTTTACCTAGTACAAGACAACTAGCATTAATTACTGGATTACATAGAAATACAATAAGTAAAGTTTATCGACAATTAGAAGAAAAAGGATTAGTCGAATCTCTTGCTGGTTCAGGTATTTACGTTAAAGCTCAAGGAAATGAAGCCGTTAAACATTCAGAATCTCGTTTTTTAAAAGCATATCCTAGTGTCCAAAAAATGATTAAACAAAACGTTGATGAATTATTATTACAGGGATATAATTTAGAACAAATTAAACAATTATTTTTAGGGGAAATTGATTATCGATTACGGTGTAATGCTTTAGTCTTAGTTACTGTGCCAATGACAGATATAGGAGTAGGGCAACTAATAGTTTTAGAATTAGAACAAGCTCTCTTAATTCCGATACAATTAGTACCAATGGAAGAACTAAATTTAATTTTAACAGAAATAAATTCAGCCACTATTGTTACCAGTCGTTATTTTATTCATCAAGTTTTAGAAATAGTTTCTCCTCAATCAACCAGAGTAATTCCCCTTGATATTTATGATTATAAAGAAGAATTAAAAATTATCAAAAAACTGCCCTCACAATCTTCTTTAGGTATTGTAAGTTTAAGTACAGGTATTTTGAGAGTAGCTGAAATATTAGTTCATAGCCTTCGTGGTAAAGATATTAGCATTATTATTGCCCAAAGTAACGATTCACAAAAATTGAAAAATTTAGTGCGTAGCTCTTATACTATTATTTGTGATTCTAATAGTTATTTAACCGTCAAGAAAACCCTTAAACAAGTACAAGAGGATCTAATTCGTCCTCCAGAAATTATATGTAGTAACAATTATATTGGTGAAAAATCGATTAACCTTTTAAAAAGAGAATTAGGTGTTAAGAATTAGTAGTTAATTGACAACTCCCCGCCTATCACGGCTAGGATTCTTCCTTCACAGAGTGATGCCTTGTAAAAGCAGTACCTTTACTCGGTCTTACTCTCTTTCCAGAAGCGATCGCAACTCGAATCAGATCTACACT
>NZ_VRZC01000281.1 GCF_016743215.1 Geminocystis sp. GBBB08 | reverse complement strand
CCGCCGCAAGAGCCAGAAATAAGGGTTTAGAATATATCATTAAACATTATCCTGAGACTAAATATATTCAATTTCTCGATGGTGATTGTGAATTATTGCCTAATTGGTTAGAAAATGCCATGGCAAAATTAAATAAAAAAGAAAACTTAGCTATTGTGGTTGGTAGAAATATTGAAAAATATCCTGAAAAATCCATCTATAATTATTTAGCCGATATGGAATGGAATACCCCTATTGGCGAAACTAATTCCTGTGGGGGGAATGCTTTAATTAGATTAGAAGCCCTAAAACAAGTTAATGGTTATAATTCTAGCCTAATTTGTGGAGAAGAGCCGGAAATGTGTCTTCGATTACGACAAAAAGAGTGGAAAATTGAACGATTAGACGTAAATATGACACTTCATGATACTGCCATGTTTAAATTTAGCCAATGGTGGAAACGTGCTACTCGGTGGGGTTGGGCTGTTGCTGAAGGTTATTTTATGCACGGAAAACCCCCAGAAAACTATATGATAAAAGAATATTTTAGCGGTTTTTTATGGGGTTTAATTATACCTTTTTTTGCTATTACTTTAATATGGATTACTAACGGTTTAAGTTTATTTTTATTATTAAGTTATTTACTTTTGCTATTCAAAATTTATCGTTATCGCCTTAATTATGGAGACAATCAAAAAGATGCTAAATTATATGCTTTTTGGAGTGTGCTATCTAAATTTCCACAGTTTATGGGACAATGTAAATATTTATGGAAAAAATTAACAAAACAACAGGCGACAATTATTGAACATAAAATTTAGTCTGATTTATCTATAGAAGAAGTAATGGTTTCTAATTCTTCATAAATTTGCTCAAACGTTGTATTTTTCTGTTGGTGAGATTTTAAAATAAATTGAAATTTGATAAACCAATCTAAAGTTTTTTGAGAAAGATAACCTGACTCTAATATTAACTCATGTATTTTTTTTCGAGGAAATAATTGCTCTTGTTTTTTAGATAAATCATCAATTTGTGAAGAGGATATTAAATGAGCTTTTTGTAAGTAATCTCCTAGGGGTAAAGATTGATTTGATTCAATAATTCTCAGTAACTCTTCTGCAAAAAAAGTGATAGTTTCTTGAGGTAAAAAACCAAAATTTTCGATAATTTGTCCTAACTTTACCTGATAATTTTTTTGTTTTTGAGTTTCTAATATCATAGTTAATTCTTCATTCGATAATAACCCCGCATTATTTAACATCATTCCTAAAGGCATAGATTTTAATTCCATAATGGGATTATTTTTATAAATATCAAAACGATATTGCAGTGTATGAATAAGAAAAGGAATACTATCAACTAAATAACGTTTCCATAATCTTTTTGGTTCGCAAATTAGGCGATAAAACCACTCCAAACCAATATTACTCATCCATTTTGGCGATCGAGTTTTATGTTCCGCCTCGAAATCAATAGTAGCTCCTATAGGTAAAAATATTTTAACATTAGGTAATAAAGAGCGGTATTTAACAATCCATTTTTCTTGTTTCGGTGCACCAACACCAATAGCGATCACATTTGCACCAGATTTATTTATTTGATCAATAATAGCAAAACATTCTACGGAATTATTTTCAAAACCAAAACTAGGAGATAAAGCAGAAACGATAATTTCTCTGCCTACTTTTTGATTAATCTTATTTTGAGCCTTTTGTGCAACCTCCGGTTCACCCCCAAGGAGAAAAATTTTAATTTCATTATTATCTTGATTGTAATGATAAAATGCCGGAAATAAATCTGATCCTGAAATCTTTTCTGGTACAGGCTTTCCTAAAAATTTAAGAACATATTGAATAATTTTACTATCACAAACCACATAATCCGCTATTTTATAAGCCTTAAGAAAATCAGCATCCTTCTGTAATTTGACTAAATGATCAACATTGGGAGTGACAATAAATCCTCCTTTTTCGGTTAACTCTTTAAGAAGATAAGATAAAGAAATATTATCAATAAAGATATTGAGAAAGTTTATCCTATCCATGAAAATTAAAATCGAATTAATCGAATTAATAAATTATATTGAAAATGAAACACCTGACCAAATCCATCTATTGATTCTTAAATACTATTATATAGCAATCTTAAATCATTCGTGAAGAGCGATGTTAATAACATCAATAAAAGGTTAGATGAGACTAACTGGACTTTGGACAAAGAAGAAAAGATTAGCGTATTTTCTACAATAATAAAAAAGAGAAAACAAGTTTCTTTATCATCCGCCGTATAATAGCTGAAAATACTGTTAAATTGAGGTTTTTTTAAGAGG
>NZ_VRZC01000280.1 GCF_016743215.1 Geminocystis sp. GBBB08 | reverse complement strand
AATTGAAAGAAATGCAGGAAGAAATGATCAAAAAAGTTAATAAAGTTGTTCATAATCAAATGAAAGTTGCTCAAGAAATTGCTGGTTTATTAGGGGAAACTACCGCAGAAACAAAGGTAACTTTATTTAAACTTTTAGCTATTTTTCATAATGAATAACTCTTGATTTTATTATTGCCTCTTTATATTTTATTGAATCAATTAGTAAACTGATGATTGAAGATAATTTTTTCGATATTTATTATTATAGTTTAAACAAACAAAATGAAGAATTGTGCGGTGATCAAGTAAAATTTACTAAAACAGAAACTAAAAGTACCATTGTGCTTTCTGATGGTTTAGGAAGCGGTGTTAAAGCTAGTATTTTAGCAACTTTAACCACTGAAATACTTATTACTATGCTTGATGCTGATTTACCCTTAAAAGAAGTTATCGAAACCATTGTTGGCACTTTACCTATTTGTCAAGTAAGAAATATTGCCTATGCTACTTTTACCATTATTACCCTTAACCATATAACTAATAAATTTCATGTAATTAATTTTGATAATCCGCCTATTTTTTTACTTAAAAAAGGTGTTATTTTTCCGCTAAAACATCAAACAGAACAAATATTAAATAAAAAAATTAATTCCTGTCAAGGAATACTAGAAAGAGGCGATTTTTTAGGGGCAGCTAGTGATGGAATTCTTTATGCAGGATTAGGAAATACTATGAATTTTGGATGGGGTTGGGAAAATATCGCTAAATTTATGGAAAATATTTTTCGCAATAAAGCCACTAATTCTCGTTATATTATTGAACAAATTGTCAACGAAACTAAAAAATTATACTACGGTTACATAGGTGATGACGCTACTTTTGTCGGAGTATATATTCGTAAACCTAAACCTTTGATGATTTTTACAGGACCACCATTAGATGTTACCAGAGATGAAGAATATGCGGAACAATTATTGAGTTTTCAAGGCAGAAAAATTATTTGTGGTGGCACAACTGGTAATATTGTTGCTAATTATATGGGAGAAACCATTGAAATGGATATTCTGACGATGAGTAAAGAATTACCTCCCATTGGTAAATTGAAAGAAGTAGATTTAGTGACAGAAGGAATTTTGACAATTTCCAAAGCCAAAGAAGTCTTAATTAAATGTAATTTTGATATTAGTAGATTACCGACTATTAAAAATGGGGCAGTATTATTAGCTAGAGAAATTTTAGAAGCTGACTCAATTTATTTTTTAGTAGGGCAACAAATTAATGAATTTTATCAAAATCCTTTATTACCGAAAAATATATCAAATCGCCGTAGTTTAATTGAAGATTTAGTTCAACTTTTGCGTAATTATCAAAAACAAGTTATTGTCGAATATTGCTAGTTAATATGACGAATCAAAATGAAAATCAATTTTTAATTATCGGCTATGGAAATAGTTTACGAAATGATGATAAAGTTGGAAAAATTATAGCTCAAAAGATAGAAATAGAGGCTTTATCGCAAGTAAAATGTATTTATCAACATCAATTAACTCCTGAATTAGTTGAAAAAATAGCAATATTTTCTAATATTATTTTTATCGATGCTTGTGTGAATAATAATGAAGTAACAACTATCTTATTACCTAGATGTGAAATTAATAATCAATCTGAATATGGGCATTATTGCACTCCAGAATATTTGCTATATTTAACTAAACTAATTTATAATCAATCTCCTCAAAGTTACCTTATTACTATTCCAGTAAAAAATATTGATTTAGGGGAAGAATTATCAGACTTAGCAAAAGAAGGCGTTAAAATAGCTTTAAAAATTATTAAAGAAATTATTAACAAAATTGAGTAATTATTGATAAAAAATGCACGAAATAGGAATAATGGAAGACACATTAAAAATTGCCATTGATTATGCAACTAAAGAAAACGCCACAGAAATTAAAGAAATCACTATTTATATTGGTAAAATGTCAGGAATTGTATCCGAGTCATTAAAATTTGCTTTTGATGTGATAAAAAAAGGCACAATAGCAGAAAATTCGACTTTAAAAATAGAATCATTACCAATTATTTGTTATTGTGATCATTGTCAACAAAAATTTCAACCTGATGAATGGTTTTTTCAATGCCCAAATTGTGATCAATTCAGCAATAATATTCTTCAAGGTAAAGAAATTAAGTTAATATCTCTTAAAGTTTCTTAAATTTTTTATACCTTATTTACTGATATTTTTTATTATATAGCAATACTAAATCAGTTGTGAAATATTTAAAGATAGGAAATAATGTTTTACCTATTATTTAACAAAGGGTTTAAACCCCTTGCCTTTAAATTTGTAGTCCTTATTTTGCCACCAATCATTTAG
>NZ_VRZC01000027.1 GCF_016743215.1 Geminocystis sp. GBBB08 | reverse complement strand
ATTGTGTTGAGCGATCTTATTTATCTATCGAGCAATTAGAAGGGGAATGGCAAGGAGAGGCTGTAACTTTATATCCTGATTGGCGTAACAGCGATTCTTATACAACTAATTTAACGATAAAAAAAGAAGGAAATGACATAATTCAGACTTTAAAAACACCAGAATTAAACTATACTTCTAAGGGAAAAATTGGCAATAATACTATTACTTTTTCTAAAAATAATCAAGATATTCGAGTATTATTATTACCTGATGGTGCATCATCGACAACACCTTTAAAAATCGAAAATCGTCAATCTTTTTTTGTAGAATGTGGGTGGTTAGTTGAACCTAATAAAAGACTTCGTTTAATTCGACAATATGATGATAAAGGTGCTTGGATTAATGTAACTTTAGTGACGGAATATAAAAAGAATTAAAAACTGAAAATTTTATAGCTCTTTGAGGTAAAGTTAAGTCAATTTTTGTTTATTTATTACTTAATTTAACTCCAATCTTCTGTATCTTCTGATGGATTTTTACGATAGATTTTTCCTTTACTGTGCAAAATTCTGGCTTGGAGAAAAAGTTCTTCTTCTGTCATTTCCCATTGTTGTAAAATTGAGAGTAAATCATGTTGAACATCTTTAGCACCGGGAAAATCTTGATAACGTATTTTTAACCGTGCTACTTCTGCTAAATTATAATCGGTTTTGCCTTCGACAAAAATTTTTTTGATGATTTCTCGATCAATATGACCTAATGGATGTTTTTGATCCGTACTCATATGTTATTCTTATTCTTGCTTTAACTATAGCTAAATTCTATGCAATCTTACTCGTTATTTGCCCCTGCTAAAATCAATCTTCATTTGGAAATTATTGGCGATCGCCCTGACGGTTATCATCAATTAGTTATGATTATGCAAAGTGTCAATCTGGGGGATATAATTCGCTTAAGAGCTAATGGTATGGATGAAATTCGTCTTTTTTGTCAAAATCCTGAAGTACCTTTAGATCATAGCAATTTAGCCTATAAAGCGGCTTATTTGATGCAACAACAATTTCCTAAATCGGCTCAAAATTTTGGCGGTATTGATATTACTATCGAAAAAAATATCCCGGTAGCTGCCGGATTAGCTGGAGGTTCAACTAACGCTGCGGCAGTATTAGTAGGCATTAATTTGCTTTGGTCATTGGGTTTAACTCAACCTGAATTACGAGATTTCGGTGCTTTATTGGGTTCGGATGTACCTTTTTGTATTGCTGGTGGTACGGCGATCGCCACAGGTAGGGGGGAAGAAATAGAACCTTTACCAGATTTAAGGGATATTTGGGTTATTTTGGCAAAATATAGTAATTTAAGTGTTTCTACTCCTTGGGCTTATAATAGTTACCGAGAGCAATTTAATCATCTTTATGTATCTGATTCTCAGGGAATTAGTCAACGTACTCATAAGGTACACAGTGGGGATTTAGTTAAAGCTATCAGTCGGAAAAATTATGAGCAAATTGGATCTTTACTATTCAATGATCTTGAAAAAGTAGTTTTGCCTGATTTTCCCCAAGTAAAAGCGTTAATAGATGCCTTTCAAGCTAAAAATGTCTTAGGTTCGATGATGTCTGGATCTGGCCCAACAGTATTTGCTTTGTGTAATGATAAAGTTCAAGCAGATGCGATCGCCTCTGAAGTACAAAAAACTGTCAATAATCCAAACTTAAATTGTTGGGTATGCAAAATGTGTTCTCATGGTATTGTAACTCTATAATTTTTGTTGAGTATAACTATCTCAGGTAAAATCAAGCTAAAAATTAGTTAATGTTATATTTGACTATATTTTTGGTAACTATTGCTAATGTTACTGTTGCTGATAAATTTTCAAATATAGGAATAGATGATTGACTTTCTGATAGTTTTTCCTTTGTTTCTTTACCCCTACCAGTTAACAATAAAACAGGTTGACAACCAGCATTAAAAGCACATTGAATGTCACTGGGGGCATCTCCGATAAATAAAGACTGGGATAAATCAATATCATGTTTTTTGGTGTAATTTAAAATTAAAGAAGGGGAAGGTTTCCGACACTGACAATTATCAGAAGGTTGATGAGGACACATTAAAATTTCATCAAATTCTACTCCAAAACGGCGATATTCTTCAATAATTCGCTGATGTATCGCTTTTACGTCTTCTTCTGAAAAATAGCCCCGACTAATGCCGGATTGATTCGTAACAATGACTAATTTATAACCCTCATTTTGCCATTGCTTTAATGCTTTTCCTGCACCTTCAGGTAAGGATACTTGTTCAGGACGACTTAGATAAGGAATATAATCTATTGTTACTCCGTCTCGATCTAAAAATAAGGCTTTCATTAATTTTCATTCAAACATCCTCAAAAATTATATAGCAATAGGGAATAATGACCAGAATTGAGTCAATAACTATTAAAATTGTTGTCAATTATTGTTTAACAATCGGTTTTTAGACCTTAGGAGGTTTTATGATGAATTATTCTATTTTAATTGGTTTTAGCTTATTTTTAGCTGCTTATCTACTTGGTTCTTTTCCTACAGGCTATATACTAGCTCGTATGGTAAAAGGCATTGATATTCGTGAACATGGTTCAGGTTCTACTGGTGCGACTAATGTATTGAGAATCGTTGGCAAAGGAACTGCCATCGCCGTATTATTAATTGATATGTTAAAAGGCATCTTAGCAGTATCTGGAGTTAAATTATTTTATCATTACTCAGATTTACTACCCACCCAGTGGCAAGGATGGTTCATCGCCACTTGTGCATTATTAGCAGTTATCGGTCATAGTAAATCAATTTGGTTAAAATTTTCAGGAGGAAAATCTGCTGCCATCAGTTTAGGTATTCTCTTAACCATGAATGTTATTGTCGGTTTAGGCACTTTAGCCATCTTTTTGACAGTTTTAGGGATCTCTAAAATTGTTTCTCTTAGTTCCATCAGTGCCGCCATTGCAGTTAATATACTAATGTGGATTTTTAACCCTTCTATACCTTATATTAGTTTTGCCATCGTTGCCGCCATATATGTAATTATCAGACATCGCAGTAACATTGAGCGAATTATAGCAGGAACAGAGCCTCGGGTGGGACAAACTGCCTAAAAAGCCAATATCAGAATTTGAAGGTGATCAAATAATCGCTTTTTTGGCAAAGGGCTTAAGCCCCTTGTTAACCAATAAACTGTTTGTAATTAAACTAAATTCTGCGTCTATTTAAGTATTACAATTTTAGTTTATTACTACAGTAATAGCAATAATGCAATACTTACTACGGAGAATATTTCAAATCAAACGCAGGTAATAGATACAGAATTTAGCTCTAGCTATTTAGATCAATAGTATATTATTTACTTTGCACTAATCGCTTCTTGAGAAACTGGTACAAAATCACCATGAATAGTCAAAGCTAAAAGTAGATCTTCATTTTCAGGAATTAATTTACCACTAAGAACGCAACTTTCATCTTTTCTGGCAGTGGCGGGAATAGTGGCACGAATATCAGTTTTGGAAAAATTAGGACGATATTCACCGGATTTTTGTTGAACATAATTCCAGAGGATGTCTCTGATTAAAGTTTGATAACCTTGACTACCAGATAAAGATTTTAAGCTATCTTTAAGGGTTTTTTCCAAACGGATACTGGTTACTTCCATTTGAGTTGTTGATGTTCTGTGTACTCCGCGCATAGTTTTTTGTTCCTTTAAATTATTTAGACATTAGGTGATACTAGAGTAGTATAAAACTTCTCTGTTTTGCCACAAATTTTGTAAAAAGTTTACAAATATTTACTATTTATTATTACATCAAAGTGATTAAAATGAAATATTAATTTTAAAAATAGAATTATAAATCTTATTTTTTAAGGTTTTTCTTCCATTTTTAATAGTTGTTGTTAAAATGTGGGAATAAAAATTTATCAGCTATAACTATGACTATCAAATTGATTGGACTAAAAGCGGATCATTTTCGTCATCCTCTCGATTTAAAAGCAACCACTCAATTAAAACAAATTCCGGGTTTAGACTTAGCACTAAGAGGGCTTTTAGGAGGAGTGGCTGAAGATTTTTTTTATCTTAACAATATTGCCTCTAGTATTCTTATCAATGACAAGCAATTACCGGATTTACATAATTTATTGTTGTCCGCTTGTGAAATATTAGATATTGAACCTCCACAACTTTACATCCGACAAAATCCTATTCCTAATGCCTATACTTTAGCTATTCGGGGTAAAAAACCTTTTATTGTTATTCATACTTCCCTCTTAGAAATTCTTACTGATGAGGAAATTCAAGCTGTCATAGCTCATGAGTTAGGGCATCTTAAATGCGAACATGGGGTTTATCTCTCTTTGGCCAATATCATGGTGTTAGCGGCGAATTTAATCCCCTCTTGGGGAACTTTACTCGCTCAATCTTTACAAAATCAATTATTACAATGGGTTCGTTGTGCTGAGTTTAGTTGCGATCGCAGTGCTTTATTAGTGGTACAAGATCCCCGTATTGTCATGTCATTATTAATGAAATTAACCGGAGGCTCTCCCCGTTTTGCCAGTAAATTAAATTTAGAGGCATTTATGGAACAGGTAAAAGAATATAAAACAATTAGTAATAGTGATATTGGTAAAATGTTGCAGGAGATGCAAACATCATCATTAACTCATCCATTACCTATTCTTAGAGCAAAAGAAATTGAAAATTGGTCAACATCTCCTAATTATTATCAGTTGATCCAAAAAGACATAATAGGTTATAATAATCTAAGTGATAATCAGGGCGGATGGCGAAATTGGTAGACGCACCACACTCAAAATGTGGCGGCTTCGGCCGTGCGAGTTCGACTCTCGCTCCGCCCACTCTCTACATCCCTTACTCCATATTCGTTTCATCAACTTTCTTTTACATTTAATAAAATATCTTCAATTATTTTTCAACAATTAAGAATAAATTTAGACTCTGAAAATACCTTTTTATAAGCGTTCTAACTATTCTTAACTATTTTCAATCCTTTAAGGATTGAACGTGAGTATGACCTTATTTTTATAACCGTTTTTCAGAGAAGAAATAACGCAACATGAACCTGAGAGATTTAAGATTTATAAAACTATTCAAATAACGTCTTAACCAAATCTTTTATGATATTTCTCTACAAATAGATTGACAATTGGCGATCATTAAAAATCCCCAAGTATCTAATTTAACTTTCACCCCATAACCCAAATTTTGTTCTACCGTTGCTGATAACCAGTTACCTTGTCCATTTTTCAAAACATAAACTTTTTCACCTTCAGAATAATCAGAAAGACTTAACCATTGTTTTTCTTTTTTCTCACGGGGAACAACAATCTCTTTAATCTCTTTAAATTTAAGATTTAATGTTTGCCCTATAAATTTAAGAAAATCAGGGTAATCTAAACATTTCCCTTCGAGTGAGTTATCAAGTTTTTGGGCCTATTGTCTTATTTGTTCTTGAAATTTCTCTGGTATCCTAACGGCGATCGTCGGATTATTCCATTTTGGTTGAAACGGTTTTAAATTTTCTTTATTATTCATTGTTCACTTGTACGAGTGAGGTTGACGATTTTTAAGTCTAATCGCTTATTAATTAAATAGCAATAGTTATGATTCACTTGTACAAGTGAAAAGTCGCTTATTTGAATATCATATTATTTAGCTAATATTTCAATTAAATCATTAATCAAATTATCTGCACTATTGCTGGTATAACCTTTTTCTTTACTCTCAATCTTGTCTAAAATATCCCTTAACTTCACTTGTACAAGTGAGCTATCAGATTTATCTATTAAGTATTCCTTAGCTAATTTTTCAATAGTTCCTGACACATTACCAGTTGTTTTTAATTGCTCATAAACATCATGGTCAATGGTAACGTTTAATCTTTTTTTAGGTGCATCACCTTATAAAGTGACTGAAAACGTCAAGATGTTAGCTTTTATTCATGATAATTTATTTGATGATTCTGTCAGTTCATTTCATGACTTAACAATGGATATGTGTAGTTATTTATTAAGTCAAATAGATGATCATATTAGCGAAAATGGATTAACAAAATATCAAACTGAAAAAGGTTAACAAGTTCGTGTTTATTTGGCAGTCTTAATTTAATTTTGTTAATTGTCTATCAAGTGATACAAATTTATTTGATTACCAATAAAGTTATAAAAGATTATGGTGAAAATGAGAATAAATTGAGAATAAAATTAAGTAATTCACTGACTGTGATACTAAAACTCTTGAAAAATAAGCATAAAAAAAACGGGCGTGGAGGGACTCGAACCCCCGACCTGCTGATCCGTAGTCAGCCGCTCTAATCCACTAAGCTACACACCCTTTTTGGACACTTATCCATATTAACATATCATCAATAAAAATGCAATCTTAGAGTTGATAATTTCATTAACAAATTTTGATAATATTTTTATTAATTATGATTTTGCTAACTATAGCTATTTGACAACTCCTCTGCCGTCATGGGAGAGGATTCAAGCTTTCACCGAATGATGCCTTTCAAAAGTGAACTTTTTACTTGGTCTTACTCTTTCTCCACAAGCTGTAGCGATATGCCAAATCCGCTAAATACCATAGACGTTTACTTGAAATTGGCTTGGTTTTTGCCTTTTATTGTCTGTTACCACATCGAAGGATGTTTTTTAAAAAAAAGCTCACTAATGCCCTGAAGGGCAGGGTTTTAGACCAACGATTTTTTGATAAACATTTTAGTTTTTAGATTGGTGATCGCTAGTTTAATTTGTTCAAAACCAGTACCACCATAACTATTACGAGCGGATACGACTTGTTTTGGGGCGATCGCTTCATATATATCAATTTCAAAAGCCGGATGTAATTGTTGCCATTCTTCGAGAGTTAAATCCTTGAGGAGTTTTCCAGCGGCTAAACTGGTTTTAACTACTTTACCTACTAAGTTATAGGCTTCTCGGAAAGGCACACCTTTAGAAGCTAGATAATCTGCTACATCCGTGGCGTTAGAGAAATCTTCGTTGACGGCTTCTTCTAGGCGACTGGTACGAAATTCTAACCCTTCAGAAAGTAAAATTGTCATGGCGGATAAACAACCTTTGACGGTGTTAACGGAATCGAAAATCGCTTCTTTGTCTTCTTGTAAATCTTTATTATAAGCAAGGGGTAAACCTTTCATAATAGTTAATAAGCCTTGTAAATGTCCGAAAACTCGCCCTGTTTTACCTCTTACTAATTCGGGGATGTCCGGATTTTTCTTTTGAGGCATAATACTTGAGCCGGTAGAACAACTATCTTTCAAAGTAATAAAACTAAATTCTTGAGATGCCCACAAAATCATTTCTTCACTGATACGGCTAAGGTGTACCATAATTAAGCTGGAAGCACATAAAAATTCGATGGCAAAATCTCGATCACTGACTCCGTCTAAGCTATTCTCATATACGGACGCAAATCCCAATTCTTTGGCACTAAAATGGCGATCAATAGGAAATGTAGTTCCGGCTAATGCACCACAACCAAGGGGAGAAATATTCGTGCGATCATAAATTTGGGATAATCTTTCCCAATCTCGTTGTGCCATTTGGCAGTATGCCATAAGATGATGAGCCAAACTGATGGGTTGCGCCCGTTGTAAATGAGTATAACCCGGAATTAAAGTTTCAATGTGATTTTCAGCATGGTTTAATAACGCCTGTTGCCAATCTCTTAGTAATCCTTGGATTTGCTGAATTTGATCTCTTAAATATAAGCGAATATCAGTGCCAACTTGGTCATTACGAGAACGGGCAGTATGTAACTTTTTACCGACATCACCGACAATTTCCGTTAAACGTCTTTCTACGGCAAAGTGTACGTCTTCTTGATCAATGCCGGGGTTAAAATTTCCGTCTTGATATTCTTGGCGAATTTGGGCTAATCCTTGAATGAGGATTTGAGCTTCTTCGGGGGTAATAATACCCGTATAGCCAAGCATTTTAGCGTGTGCAGTTGATCCGGTGAGATCATATTCGATTAATTCAATGTCAAAGCCTATACTAGCGTTAAATATAGCAATGACTGGATGTAAAGAAGTTTCAAAGCGATCGCTCCAAGTTTGTTTTTTAGTCACAGTTAATAATTTAGGTTAATTATCTATATGTTTTTCTGAAAGTGATTAGCAGATAGTATTATTAGTTACATTTAATTGGATATTATTTTGGTAGTATTTTTGTTAACTATCAAATTATGGGTGAGGGAAAGTAAAAAGTAATCAATTTAAGAATTAAGCTCAAAATCTTAAAATCTAGTGAAATTAGCAAAAATATAACCGAAAAATACTCCAATTAATAAAGCCCAAACCTGCCCTGATTCGACAAAATTTTTCCAAGCATCAGAAATTTGACCTAAAATATCTGGATCTTCAATATGTTGAGCAAACAAGAGTCCATGACTAATTACATTATGAATAGATAAATCCATATAAATACAACCTCTAATTATTTTATTAATCCTAAATTATACTCAGATTTGCACAGTTGATATAAATATTTATTGGTGAGATTGAGAATGTAGAATTAGGTATTGCCTATTCTAGGATTATTCATTAGTTATTCCTTATTGTTTATTATGTTAAATTTAAGAATAAAGTGCCAAATATTACTGTTTAATTTAATATAATGACTAAATTAGTGACTAAAATTATTATTTCCACTAGCTTTTTAATTATAGGTATATCTCTTGGAATTTGGGGCAGTAGAACGTTTATTGATTCTCCATTGTCTCTCAAATCTTCTGAAGACTCTCAAACATCATTACTTCCTATCGCTACTTCTATTCCTTTTCCTGAAAAAAATAGTACTTTAGAAAATAATAGTAATTTTATTACTGAAGCGACAGAAAAAGTAGGGGCAGCAGTGGTGAGAATCGATGCCACTCGTGAAGTTAATTTAAAAATTCCTTCTAATTTTGATCATCCTCTATTTAGGCACTTTTTTTCAGAATCAATGCCTCAAGAACCGATAGAAAATGGTACTGGATCTGGTTTTATCATTAAGGAAGATGGGTTAATTTTGACAAATGCTCATGTAGTTGAAGGAGCCAAAATTGTATCTGTGGTTCTGCCAAATGGTAAAAGTTATGATGGAGAAGTTTTAGGTATTGATACTATCACAGATGTAGCTATTATCAAAATTAAAGATCAGAACTTACCAACAGTAACCATAGGCAATACTCAAAAAATAATACCCGGGGAATGGGCGATCGCCATTGGTAATCCTTTAGGGTTAAATAATACTGTTACCGTAGGAATTATCAGTGCTTTGGGAAGATCGAGTACAGAGGCAGGAGTGCCCGATAAACGAGTAAAATTTATTCAAACCGATGCAGCCATTAATCCAGGTAATTCAGGAGGTCCTCTTTTAAATGAGAAGGGAGAAGTAATTGGGATTAATACAGCGATTCGTGCTGATGCTCAAGGATTAGGTTTTGCTATTCCCATTGAAACAGCTTTTCGGATTGCGAATCAACTTTTAACGAAAGGAAAAGCATCACATCCTTATCTTGGGATTCAAATGATTACTCTTAATCAAGATACCATTAAAAATGGTCATATGCCTCAAAATTTAGGATTTGATCTTGACACAGAAAAAGGAGTATTAGTAGTAAAAGTAATTGCTAATTCTCCAGCAGAAAAAGCTGGTTTTTTGTCTGGGGATGTAATTATAAAAGTGGGGAAAGAAATGGTATTCACGGCTTCAGATGTTCAAGAACAAGTTGATTTAAGTATTGTTGGTGAAATTTTAGTAGTAGAAATTGAGCGTCAAGGAAAATCCCTAATTTTGCAAGTACGTCCTCAAGATTTTCCTCATAATTCTCAGGGGTAAAATATTAAGAAAATATATAAAGAAGTAAAAAATTATAGTCAAAAACTACTTTTATTAGCTACATTAGAATTTGTAGATTTGTTATTGTTCCAAAGAAATATTTTTGGTATTAATCATCACAAAATTTTTAAATTAAATGTGATTTAGTTAACACCATGATAATGACAAGTTGAAAATGTGCTAAAAAGAGGAGTTAAAAAATGAATCGATTGAGCGGTCAAATAGATTATCATAATGATCTGATCAAAGCCGAAATTGACGATGAATTAAATCAAGTGATTGCCCAGTTTTCTTCCGTTGAAGATGCTAATACAAAAAAATCAAGAGGAAATAAACCAAAATTAGATGATTCTGTGGGTGCTTTTTTTAAAGAAATGGCACGTTATCCGTTATTAAGTGCAGAGGAAGAAGTTGATTTAGCCTATGCAGTGAAGTTTTTAAGTGATTGTGAAGAAAAACAACAAGACTTACACCGTCAATTAGAAAGAACTCCTAGTAAAATAGAATTAGCTAATGCGATGGGTTTAGAAAATGAGCGGCAATTAGATAATCGTTTATATAAAGGTAGAGTGGCTAAACGAAAAATGATTCGCTCCAATTTACGCTTAGTGGTTTCTATTGCCAAACGTTATCTAAATCGTGGTGTACCGTTTTTAGATTTAATTCAAGAAGGTGCTATTGGTTTAAATCGGGCGGCGGAAAAATTTGATCCCAATAAGGGTTATAAATTCTCTACTTATGCTTATTGGTGGATTCGACAAGCTATTACTCGTACTATTGCCAATGATTCTCGCACCATTCGTCTTCCTATTCATATTGTGGAAAAACTGAATAAATTGAAAAAAGCTCAAAGAGTTTTAAAGCAAACCCTTCAACGTCATCCCACAGAAACGGAATTGGCAACAGAAATGGGGATCAATACTCAAGGATTACGTCAATTATTGCAGTTAAAAAGACAATCTCTTTCTCTTAATCACCGAGTGGGGAAAGGGGAAGATACAGAGTTAATGGAATTACTTGAAGACACTAACTTACTTTTGCCTGAAGAAAAAATGAATGAAGTCATGATGCACCAAGAAATTGTTTCGGTGTTAAGTGATGTATTGAGTGACAGAGAGAAAGAAGTAATTGTGCTACGTTATGGGTTAGCTGGTACTAAAGCTCATACGTTGGAAGAAGTTGGTAAAATCTTTGATTTATCAAGAGAAAGAGTCAGACAAATTCAAACTAAAGCGATGAGGAAACTAAGAAGACCACAAGTAGCAAGACGTTTAAAAGGTTGGCTGATTTAAGAATTAACAATTGGCAATTAACAGTTAATTTTATTCGTTTTTTCCGAAAATAGAGAACCAAAATCAATTATCAATTTTGCGATCATTTTGACTAGATTCTAAGGTATTTCCCTGATCAAAATCATCATTTTTTTGTTGGGCAACACATTGAAAACCACAGCCAATGACAAATCCTAAAATAGCTCCACCTGTTACAACTATTTTTCTTCTGTGTTCTCTTCCTGAAATATGATTTACGGCTAAAGCGATCATGGCTACAATCATTGCATTGATAATCCCAGAAAAGAGCATACTTTTAAAATTCATGTTAATACCTCTTCATAAAAATTAAATAAAGAAAAAAGAATATAATAACAATGCAATAGTAAATATAAAGAGAAAATGATTCATCCAGTCATCAAAATTCCAATCTTTAAACATAGTTAATCAGTTTTTAATAGTAATTTTAAAAAGTTTTATTTAGTATTGATCATTCTTTTTTTTATTTTCCAGATTAAACCAGAAAAAAAATTAATTAAACTGTGGGCGAGAATTGGCACTAATAAATTATTGGTAAAATAAACACTGTAACCTAAAATAAGACCTATAACTATAGCCCAAAGAACATAATACCAATTTTGTTTATCACTTAAGTGTAAAACACCAAAAAGAATACTAGAAACAATAATAGCGAATAAATCATAACCGAAAGCTGGAATCATTACTCCTCTAAATAATAATTCTTCACTTAATCCGGGTAGTAAACCTAACCAAATTAAATCAGGAAATACTAATGGAGTAACAATTAATTCCAGATAATCCTCTGCACTACGGCGATAGCTTTCTAAAGTTGCGTCAAGAATAGAAGTAGCAACAATGATACCAAAAGCGATGATAATGCCTAAAAAAATAGCTGTTATATTAAATTCAACTGGTACTATGCGAATAGAGGCAAATGTGCGCCAAATTTGAGCAATAGTTAGGAGAATAACTGCCGTTACGCCCATAAATGCGAGTATTTGAATGCGAGTAAAAGATTGGGAATTAGGGGAGTTAGTATCAGTCATAATAACAAAAAATAGTTGATCAGTTTGACATTGATGATTAAAATTTGTCATCATAGCTTAACTTATGCCATAAATAAAATCAAATGCAAAAATTCCAATATTCAAGCACCATAAAAGCATCTGTCGAAAAAGTTTGGCAATTTCATGAAAGACAAGATATTCTGGAACTTTTAACTCCTCCTTGGCAACCAGTGAAAGTTATTCAGCGAGAAGGGGGCTTAAAGATTGGGGCAACTAGCAAATTTTTGTTAATGTTTGGTTTGATAAATATTCCTTGGTTTGCTCGTCATACTGAATATGATAAGTATAAACTATTTACCGATGAACAAATAAAAGGGCCGATGGATTCGTGGATACATCGTCATTATTTTGAAATTAAAGGTTTAGAAACAAAATTGACTGACATGATCGAGTATGAAATTCCAGGGGGGTGGTTAAGTGAAATTTTGCTCGGTTGGTGGGTAAATTCTCGCCTTGAGGAGATGTTTCGTTATCGTCATGAAGTTACTAAAAAATATTGTGAGCAAATGTAACTGGATTATTCCAATTAAATTTAGATTTTTAGAGATGTAAGGTGGAATATTCTTCCAATTTTTATTGAGTACTTAGACAGAATAAATCGTTTATTTTTATAGCCTCCTGATTAATTTAGCAGCCCTTAAATAGTTATCGAAAATCAATTTTAATAATGTTTAACTCAGATCTTGCACCAGTACAATAATACCAATGAAACAAAACGGGAAAAATCAATTCTGATTACTTTTCCCTCTTCCCTCTTCCCTTTTCCCTATCCTCATCGAGAATTGATGATAGAGATGCAAGATCTAAGTTTAAGTGAATTTTCTCCTAGTTTTCTAGTCTTAAGAGTCTTCTAGTCTCACCTTCACCGATAATTTTATATCAAACTCAGGTTTTAATTAATGGCTTTTGGTTTTGTTACATATTTAATTTTTGAACAACTGCTAAAATCTAATGGTTTATGAGTTATTTCCTCGGAAGTGGTAAAGGAGGTATTTGTTTATTATTATTTTGGGTAGGGGTTGGTTTTAGCTCTTGATTAGGATCTTTAATGATGCTAGGATTGGGGATAATAAATAAGGCGATCGCAACCAACGCCAAACTAAAAAAGCCCAAAACTGCGGGAGTCGATTGTTGGATGATGGAAATATCTCCTTGACGATGACGGGAAGATAAAGGTTTAAGATGATCTTGCAGTTGGGGTAAAGTATAATTATCAGCACAAAGTTGATCGATGGTTTCCAATAAATCGAAAAATTGTACTGTACTTAATTCAATTCGTAATTGATGATTTGTATCTTCTTTTTTTTCCTGCCACAATAAAAGGTGACGGTTTTTTTCTGGCACTTTACTTAAAGAAATATAATTATTGTCATTTGTATATTCACAAGTCCGAGTTAAGCCACTTAATAACTCTTGAGCATAGGCACTAACGGCTTTAATTAAATGTTCGATAAAAAATAAACCCGCCAGTCAAAATCACGGGAGTTCCGATAATCTGGCATTGAGCGTGGGTTAAAACGGACATAATTGGGAAACTCTCATCAGAATTATTCTCATCAGTAAAACCTTGTAAAGATAATATACAGTTAGGAGAAAGATATTGACGCTCGATAGAATTACTCATAAAAAGTTAAATTAATATTTGATTTATAGATTTTTGACATTCCCACTGCTGAAGCAAGAGGAAATTTAAGTTAACTATTGCTCTTAAACTTATTAATCAGAAAGTTTAAGACATCGAACTCAGGTTTTTTTGCACTTCTCTTCGTGCCTTTCTTTGCTGATCGAGCGAGGCGAGAAACTTTCAAATAATTAACTAAGGTTTTTATAAAATTACAAATCAGCAAAACCTCTTTTTTTCTTAACTTTCTTCGGTTTTTTTGCAGGAGGTTCATTACGAAAACCTGGGCGGTTACCACCAAATAATCCCCCCATACTGGGCATACCGGGCATACCGGGCATACCGGGCATACCGGGCATACCTCCTCCCATGGTCATTTGTTGCATCATGGTACGCATTCGAGTAAAATCACTAACTAAACGAGAAACTTCTTTTTCTTGATGCCCTGAACCTTTTGCCACTCGACGACGACGGCTAGGAGATTGAGCTAGTAACTGAGGATTTTCTTTTTCTTCCTTTGTCATCGAATTAATCATAGACTCCGTACGTTTTAATTGTACTTCACCTTGTTCTAATGCTCCAGCACCGAGTTTATTCATACCCGGAATTAATTTCATCACTCCAGCAAATGAACCCATGTTCTTTAATAGACGCATTTGTTTGATAAAATCATTAAAATCAAACTTTGCCTCCATCATTTTCTTTTGCATTTTTTCCACATCAGCAATATCTAACTCCTCTTGTGCTTTTTCTACCAGAGTTACAATATCCCCCATATTTAAAATCCGAGAAGCCATACGCTCAGGATAAAAAGGCTCTAAGGCTTCGACTTTTTCTCCAACCCCAATAAACTTAATCGGTTGCCCTGAAATTGTCCTGACAGATAATGCCGCACCACCACGGCTATCTCCATCCATTTTTGTAAGAATTGCTCCAGTAATGCCGATTTCTTCATGAAAGGTACGAGTAACATTTGCGGCTTCTTGCCCCGTCATGGAGTCCACTACTAATAAAATTTCGTGGGGTTGCACTACTTCTTTTATTTGGGATAATTCTGCCATCATGTCTTGATCAATTTGTAATCGTCCTGCTGTGTCAACAATTACGGTATCGATACCTTTTTCTTTTGCTTGTGTAATACCTTGACGAGCAATTTCTACGGGGTTGGCATCTTTTCCTAACTGAAAAACAGGAATTTTTATTTGATTACCTAATGTAATTAACTGATCGATCGCCGCTGGACGATAAACGTCAGTAGCCACCATTAAACAACTACGCTTCTGTTTTTGTAAAAATAAAGCTAATTTTGCTGTAGCTGTGGTTTTACCAGCACCTTGTAAACCAGCCATTAAAATAACAGTAGGAGAAGATGGTGCTTTAGCTAAAGGCACATTGCTTTCACCCATTACCTTGACCAACTCATCATAAACAATTTTGATGAACTGTTGTTGAGGATTTACCCCAGAAATAACTTCTGCACCTAGGGCTTTTTTTTCAACTTCGCCGACAAAACTCTTTACGACTTGTAAATTAACATCTGCCTCTAATAAAGCTCGTCTAACTTCTTGGAGAGCATCTTGAATATTAGACTGAGTAATTTTACCTTGACCTCGTAACTTTTTCCATGTATCCTCTAAACGTTCAGCTAAAGCATCAAACATAATTTATTGATAAAATTCTAAAAATAATAATTTATCCTATATAACTCTATTTTAATTAGTTTTTTGGAGAAAATTAGAATTTAGAATTTAGAATGAAGAAAATAAAGAATAAAGAAAATTGACCATCGTTATCAAATAAATTGTTAATTGTTAATTGTTAATTGCCTATTGCCTATTGCCTATTGTCCATTGCTCATTGCCCATTGCCCATTGCCCATTGCCCATTCTAGTTAAAAAATGACTACTGAAAATATTTACGGTAATTTACAAGGTTTAAAGCCCAGCCAACTTAAGCAATTACAAAAACTTTATCATCAACATATCCGCAGCGATCGCCTAACCACTACAGAATTAGCTGAAAGAATCGCTGCCATTAGTACTGACATTAAACAGCCCCTTTGCGTATATTTAAACCGCCGTGGACAGGTTATTAGGGTAGGAGTTGGGACTCCCCGTCAAACTCAAATTCCTCCTTTAGAATTGCCCCGTTATGGTGTGCAGAGACTATCAGGTATTCGTTGTTTAGCAACATCTTTGAAACCGATTCCTCCCAGTGAGGCCTGTTTAACGGCTATGGCACGACAGAGATTAGATGCGTTGGTGATGTTTACATTGACAGGAAGCGGTGTTCTTCGGAAAGGTGGTGGGGGGAGTGGTTTTATTGAAAACGCTTATTTAGCTCATTTATTGCCGGTTCAAGAAGATGATACCTATTGGGAAGTTTCACCACCACAGAAAATAGGAGAAATTACTGAGCAAGATTTTCTGGATTTAATTGATAGTTTAGAGGCGGAATTTAGTCGAGAATTTATCGCTCAAAATGTTTCATCACAACAGGATAGAGTGTTATTAGTCGGTTTGATGACAGCAAAAATGACGGCTCAAAAATTTCAAGATAGTTTACAAGAATTAGCTTTATTAGTGAATAGTGCTGGAGGTAATATTTTAGCTACCATTGAACAAAAACGCTCTAACCCTCATCCTCAAACCTTAGTAGGAGCAGGAAAAGTAGAAGAAATCGCTTTACAAGTACAAACTTTAGGTGCTAATTTGGTAGCATTTGATCAAGAATTATCCCCAGCTCAAGTGCGTAATTTAGAATTACAATTCGGCGTTAGAGTAGTAGATCGCACCGAGGTAATTTTAGATATATTTGCTCAACGGGCGCAATCAGGAGCGGGTAAATTACAAGTAGAATTAGCTCAATTAGAATATATGTTACCTCGTTTAACAGGTAGAGGGGTAGCTATGTCAAGGTTAGGGGGAGGTATTGGTACAAGAGGGCCTGGTGAAACTAAACTGGAGACTGAAAGACGGGCAATTCAAAAACGAATCACTAGACTTCAGCAAGAAGTTAATCAATTACAAAATCATCGATCGAGATTAAGACAACAACGACAACAAAATGAAATTCCTTCAGTGGCGATCGTGGGTTATACTAATGCAGGAAAATCAACATTAATTAACGCCCTTACTAACGCTGAAGTTTACACCGCCGATCAACTTTTTGCAACTTTAGATCCTACCACAAGAAGACTAACTATCAAGGATAATAATACGGGAGAATCTCGCACCATTTTATTAACAGATACAGTCGGTTTTATCCATGAATTACCGCCCCCATTGGTGGATTCTTTTCGGGCGACATTAGAAGAAGTAACGGAAGCTGATGCCCTGTTGCACGTTGTCGATTTATCTCACCCGACATGGAAAAGCCAAATAAATTCTGTGAAAGCAATTTTAGCAGATATGCCTTTAACACCGAATTTAGAGTTAATCGTATTCAATAAAATAGACAAGGCTGATATTGAATATTTAGAAACCGCTAAAAATGATTATCCTCAAGCTGTATTTATTTCTGCCCAAAAACGTTTAGGTTTAGAAACTTTACGCACTCGTTTAGTCAGTTTTTAAAATCAAAAAATAAGTACTTGGGCAAAATTAATTGTATATAGGCAATGTAAGGCAAGGGGTTTAAACCCCTTGTTACCGATTGTTGTCAATGGCTTGGGAAAAATAAAATCCACAATTAATTTTACTTACCTACTTACAATAAAAATAGATGATTAAATTACTTATTACTCCAATCAGCCCAATTTTGCGGTTTTAAGAAGACTTCATAAAGTTCGGCTTCAGGGGTATTTGGTTCAGGTTTATAGCCGTATTCCCAACGCACAAGAGGTGGTAATGACATTAAAATTGACTCGGTTCTACCATTTGTTTGTAATCCAAAAATAGTTCCTCTGTCATAAACCAGATTAAATTCTACATATCGCCCTCGACGATATAACTGAAAGTTCCGTTGGCGATCACCATATTCAGTATGTTGGCGTTTTTGGGCAATAGGCACATAAGCCGGTAAAAAAGACCTGCCACAGTCTTGAACAAAAGCAAATAACTCCTCCCATGTCCGAAGATTTTGAGGTGGTAAAGAACGGCTATAAACGGCTGCATCTTGAGCATTATGAGGACCACGATAAATAGGATCTGTCCCATCTTGATAATCAAAAAATAATCCACCAATTCCTCTGGTTTCGTCACGATGTTTTAAGTAAAAATATTCATCACACCAGCGCTTAAAGACAGGATAATATTCAGGATGATGTTGATCACAAGCCTTTTTAAAGGTAGAATGAAAATGGTGTGCATCTTCAGCAAAGGGATAATAAGGGGTTAAATCTGCACCACCACCAAACCACCACACTGGACCTGCTTCAAAATAGCGATAATTAAGATGTACAGTAGGGATATAAGGATTTTTTGGGTGCAATACCATTGACGTACCAGTGGCATAAAAAGAATGACCTTCAGCTTCGGGACGTTGTTGTAAAATACTAGGAGGTAAATTATTTCCCCATACTTCGGAAAAGTTAACGCCACCCTGTTCAAATATATTACCATCCGTAAGCACTCTTGATCGCCCTCCGCCACCTTCTTCTCTTTGCCAACTATCTTCTTTAAATTTACCTTTCCCGTCTAATGTTTCTAAACCAGCACAAATTTCATCTTGAAGAGTTTGCATAAATTGACTAACTCTAGTTTTAGCATCTTCAGGGGGAAGAGAAGTTTTTAGAGTTGTTTCTGTGGTAGTCATGTTTTTATAAAGATTTATTAAAATAACTTACAATCTACCAATCTAAACCGTCAGAGCATCATTAGACTATGATTATTATTAGATCTTAATATTCTGCTACGGAAAAAAGCAAAAATAAGTTTTAAGATATGAACATCAATAACTAAATTTTCAATATCAAATTTTATCAACAATTAATTTCTTTTTATCCGAATTCTCTATTCACAAATTTTTCCTAGAAGTATCAGCAAAAGTAAGTAGCGCGTAAATATCATGATTTTGAATTTCTCTTTTAAATTATTAGCCGAAGGTGGGAAATTATTATGTCAATTTTCTCTTTATAAAACCTATCGAGTGGTGACAAATGTACCAGTTGATATTGTTTGGCGAAAATTAATCAACTTAGCTGATATGTCATGGCATCCTCTTTTTTCTCAAACGGATTTACCCAAAGGCTTAATTCCGAAACCGGGCTTAATTTTTCAGGTGGTTACTCGTTTAACCCCGATTCCCATTCGAGTGTTTGTAGAAAATGTTAAACCAAGAGAATTATTAAGTATTCGTTTATTGGCGATTCCGGGTATTGAACAACGCATCACTTATCAAATAGAATCTACTTTATGCGGTAGTTATATTTCTTATTCCATCACCTTGCGAGGTTGGCTTTCTCCCTTCATTTGGTGGCTAATTAAACCTTATTCTATCAAAGTAGCCGATGAATTAGTCAATGCCGCCGCAAAATTTATTTAATAATTTACTTATAGTATTTCTTTAATTGCTAATATTAACTATTTATTTTTTCTTCCATGTTGCAATATTCCATGTTCTTGAATCCCAAGGGGTTAAACTGACACCCTCTAAATTATTGGCAATTCCCACAACATCAGCACGATGAATAATAGGTATAACTGCTGCTTTTTCAATTAATAAATCGTTTAATTGTTTAAAAATAATTACCCTTTTTTCTGGGTTTAATTCTTTAATGACAGTTTGTAAAAGTTTATCATATTCAGGATTACAGAAACGGGAATAGTTATCTCCTGACCAATTATTGCTTTTTTGGGGTATATTATCACAAGTATAAACCTTAAAATAAGGAGTTGGATCTGGGTTATTATTACCAGTAGTGAACATTTGAACATCAGCATAAAACTTTTCTACTGTATCATTATTACTAGGATCACTGGAAAACAAAATACTCGCATCAATACTTTTTAATTCCACTTCAATACCTAATGATTGCCAACTTTGTTTAATCACTTCTTGGGTTTTTTGCCTTAGGGGGTTAACACTGGTTTGAAACAAGACTTTCATTTCTATTCCGTTTTTATCCCTAATACCATTACCATTGGTATCTTTCCATCCTGCTTCCTCTAATAATTTTCCCGCTTTTTCAAGGTTAAATTCTGACACAGTGTTATTGGAAACCAATTCAGGAGGCGCTAATAAAAAATTAGAAGTCGGTTTTCCTGTCACACCATATAATTGATTGGCGATCGTATTTTTATCAATGGCTAAAGCAAAAGCCCGTCTAACTTTTAAATCACTGAGAAAAGGATGAGGAAATTTTACACTAGATCTTTCACCTTCGGGAGTTTCTCTGTTAGGATCAGTATAATTTAACAAAATTCGTTCACTGTTTGAGCCAAAATTAGTAATTATTTTACCCTTATTTGCCTTAGCTAATTCTTGTAAAATATTCGATTCTACTTGTAGATTATAAGCAAAATCGGCATCCCCAGTTTGTAAAACAGCCCTAGCCGCAGAAGTAGCATCTCCTCCTCCTTTAATTTCGATGCGCTCAAAATTTTGAGTTTCTGGTTGCCGATAATAAGGATTTTTTTGATAAATAACCGAATCTCCCGGCTTAAATTGTGATACAGAATAAGCACCAGTACCTACAGGAAGAAGATTAAAAGGTGCTTCTCTAGCATTTTCTCCGTTATATTTAGCGTATAAATGTTTTGGTAAAATCATCCCCGCACCACCGACAAAAATAGAATACCATGCGGGGTTAACTTCTTTAAAGGTAACTTTAACCGTGTATTCATCTAAGGCTTCGACATTTTTCACCACGGCATAATCACCACTATTAACACTACCAACTTTAGGATTCGTCACAAATTGATAGGTAAACACCACATCATCGGCGGTAAATTTTTCTCCATCAGACCATTTGACATCTTTTAGTATTTTCCAAGTTACAGATAATCCATCTTTGGCAACACCACCATTTTCCACTGTAGGGATTTCTTGTGCTAATACGGGAATTAATTTACTATCACCATCAAAAGTAGCTAAAGGTTCAAGGGTTATTCTACTAGCTTCGGAGTCTTTAAATCCAGTAGAAAGATGAGGATTGAGAATCGTTGGCGCTTGCCAATAAATCATTTTTAACAGTTTATGATTATTAGTAGTGTTTGCTTGATTTGTAGTAGGTGATGAAGAGTTACAACTAACAATAGTTAAGCTACTGGTAAAGGCAACAATGGCATTAACCCAAGATTGTCTGAATTTCCTCATATAGTAATCCTAAATCATTCGTGAAAAAGATTAAAAAATAAATCTGTAAATCTTACTATACCTTAAAGCTGACCACTAAAAGCTGATAGCTAATACCTCTTTAAATCTCACAACTCCCATTGTAGGATTGCTATATAATGATTTGAATGTAAATTAATTCCTAATTCCTAATTCCTAATTATTAGTTTATTTATGAAAAAACTCATCGAAGGTTTACACCGTTTTCAAGCAGGTTATTTTGAAAGTCACCGAGATTTATTTATCGAGTTATCTCACGGGCAACATCCTCGTATTTTATTTATTACTTGTTCGGATTCTCGTATTGATCCTAATCTTATCACTCAAGCTAAAGTTGGGGATTTATTTGTGATTCGCAACGCCGGGAATATTATTCCTCCTTTTGGTGCGACTAATGGTGGTGAAGGTGCTTCCATTGAATATGCCATCGCTGCTTTAGATATTGAATTGGTTATAGTCTGTGGGCATTCTCATTGTGGTGCGATGAAAGGTTTATTAAAAATGTCCAAATTAGCCGATAAAATGCCTTTGGTGTATGAGTGGTTAAAACAAGCAGAAGCAACTCGCCGTTTAATTATCGAAAATTATTCTCATATCTCTGAAGAAGATTTATTACAAATTACTGTGGCAGAAAATGTCTTAACTCAGTTAGAAAATTTAAACACTTATCCCATTATTCGTAGTCGTTTGCATCAAGGCAAATTATCTATTCATGGTTGGATTTATAGTATTGAATCAGGGGATATTCTCACTTATGATCCAATAGTACATGATTTTGTTAATTTGGAAAGTCGTACTAGTGATCCGGAATATGTTTATAATTTACACCCTAGTTGTTCCGTCTCAAAATCCCTTGGCTGTAAAATTTATCCTATGGCTGAAGAAAAAACCCCGGTAATAGAAGAAACAATTTCTCAAGACAATACCACCAATTTTAACTTACCTCGATCAAATCGTCTCTCAAAAGAACAAGCTGAAAGAATTTATCGTGGTAGCGTTGTTTAAACATCAAATTATTCATGAGGCTTAGTAACGTTAATTCGATGTCAAACTGAGGTATAATAAAGAATCTTTATCTTAACTTTAGATCAGTTCCATGTCAAAAACTTTTAAAAATAAGGGTTTAAGAGTCTTGACTAAATTTTACCTACCTAAAAGAATTAAATTTAGTAAATAATTGTCGAAAATCAATTTTAATAATGTTTAAGTGAATTTTCTCCTAATCTTCTAGTCTTCTAGTCTTCTAGTCTTCTAGTCTTCTAGTCTTCTAGTCTTCTAGTCTTAAGAGTTTTACCTTTACCGACAATTTTATGTCAAACTCAGGTTAACTTTAGGCAATACTACCTCGTTTTCGTGCTTCTTTATAGGAAATACCAACATTTTTTAATCCTGCCCTGAGCATTTGTTCTTCAAGTAGTGCAAAAAAACGACTGCGATCGCTACCTTTAACTACAGCTAAATTATGGGCTTCTGCTAAGGCAACAGGATAGCCAAAACCTTTATCAACTTGGGTAAGGGTAATACTTAAAGCCTGATTAAGTAAGGAAGAATCAGAGGCAACCCATTCAGGAAACTCTAAACGAGCAACTTCTGTACCGACATGAAGATAACAAAAATAAATATGTTGTTTTTCGCCATATAAATCTAAAATTCGAGAATTACTCCGAAAAAGGGCACTTCTTTGGCGAGGCTTTAATATATTACTCCATAACGTAGTGTCTCGTATTGGATCAACTTTTTGACAGGGAGTTTTATTAATTTCTTCACCACAAAAAACGACACAATTAGGTTTATCGTAAGTGCATTGAGGAAAACGGAGAAAATTAATCGCCTCCATACTGCGAGAAGCGCTGATATAACCGACTAAAGGTATATTTGTTTTTCGTAATTGTTCCCATGCCTGTAAAATAGGGTTTAAAATTTGCTCTCTAGCTTCTACAGCAATAGTTTCTAAAAACCAGTATATTAACGAACCATCTGTCATTGCTAAATTGGGTATATTAAAATGAGCACCAGGGGGATTAACCCATGTACAAGCCATTTCTGCTAATACTTCAGCTTCGGCAACAGTGCGTTTATAACTCATCCATTCTTCTGTGCGAATACCCCATTTTCGAGAAATGTATAAATCTTCAGACTTATAATAAATTTCTGGTAAAGTATCAAGGAGAGGATGTAAATTCTGCCCATAATGCAACATAATCCGGCCAATATTGATTAAGTAACAATAAGCGATTTCATGATGAGACGGAGCAATTTGTGAGCCATCAGCAGAAAATACGCTATGATTGAGAGGAGCTGATTGTACATCAATAGAAGTGGTAATTGGTTCTATGGGAGTTGCAACGGAGAAAATTAGACGATCGTAGCATTCTTCTTGAGTTTTAACGAAAGTATCTTGATCTTGCTCAGTTTTAATCAATAAAGATTGAGCTAATTTTAACCTTTCGATACTAGCTAAAGCGTCTTTTTGCATTTCTAGCCCCATATTAGGCATTTTTGAAGCTAATTTTGCTAAGTCAAGCATTGCAAATGAAAGAAAAAGAAATAGGATGGGGATTAATTTATTATAGCAATTATCTTCAGTTACCAAAAATTTTGCCAGAAAAAATGATTAAATTTGGGAAAAAATTATTTACAGCAGAAATCATTTCCTTAAACCACACTTTAGACTTCTCCAAAAAATCTAATTTTAACTCAGGGATCATTAAAAACATAGCCTAAATTCATAAATAGTTTATTAGAATTGATTGGATTTTTAATTATGGTCGATGTCTTTTGGATTCTCGCCTTAGTATCTTTGCTCCATTAGTGCCTTTGCGAGAAATAAAAAATGTAGCTTATTCATCAAAATCAATTTAAGAACATTTTATGTCAATTATAAATACACATCCGCTCTTCCCAAATTTGCTTTTCTCTACCTTCAATGATAATTTTATCTGGAACTTAGGTTGGCTTAATCTGAGGTATATTAAGTTTTGTATAGTGAATATTTGTAACTGAAAATCCTTGAAAGAGAGAAAAAATACCAAACTAGAAGAAGAAAATTGAGATCAGCGAAAACACGGAGAGATTATTCTATGAAATTAGCTTACTGGATGTATGCAGGACCTGCACATATCGGCACTTTAAGAATTGCTAGTTCTTTTAAAAATGTTCATGCGATCATGCACGCACCTTTAGGGGATGATTATTTTAACGTAATGAGATCCATGTTGGAAAGAGAAAGAGATTTTACCCCTGTTACTGCTAGTATAGTGGATCGGAACGTATTAGCTAGAGGTTCTCAAGAAAAAGTGGTAGATAATATTGTGCGAAAAGATCAAGAAGAAAATCCAGATTTAATCGTACTTACTCCTACTTGTACCTCTAGTATTTTACAGGAAGATTTAGAAAATTTCGTGGCACGAGCACAAATTGATTCTAAAGGGGATGTTTTATTAGCGGATGTGAACCATTATCGTGTTAATGAATTACAAGCAGCTGATCGGACTTTAGAGCAGATTGTGCAATATTATCTTCGTAAAGCCGAGAAAAAAGGTGATCTTGTCACGGAAAAAACCGTTAATCCTTCGGTAAATATTATTGGTATTTCTACTCTAGGATTTCATAATCATCACGACTGTCGGGAATTAAAAAAATTAATGGCAGATTTAGGCATTGAAATTAATCTAATTATCCCTGATAATGCTTCTGTTCATGATTTGAAAAAACTGCCTCAAGCATGGTTTAACCTGATACCCTATAGAGAATTAGGTTTAATGACGGGTAATTATCTAGCCCAAGAATTTGGAATGCCAACAGTAGATATAACCCCCATGGGAGTGGTGGAAACTGCCCGTTGTATCCGTAAGATTCAAGAAGTAATTAATGCTCAAGGAGCTAATGTTAATTATGAAGACTTTATCGAATATCAAACTCTTCATGTTTCTGAAGCGGCGTGGTTTTCTCGCTCTATTGATTGTCAAAATTTAACAGGAAAAAAAGCTGTTGTTTTTGGTGATAATACCCATGCCGCAGCTATGACTAAAATTTTAACCCGTGAAATGGGGATTCATGTAGTTTTAGCTGGTACTTATTGTAAATATGATGCTGATTGGTTTCGCAAAGAAGTCAGTGAATATTGTGATCAAATCTTAATTAGTGAAGATAATGGAGAAATTGGAGATGCGATCGCTAAACTTGAACCATCGGCTATTTTTGGAACACAGATGGAACGTCATGTGGGTAAAAGATTAGATATACCTTGTGGAGTAATTGCTGCACCGATACACATTCAAAACTTCCCCATCGGTTATAAACCATTTTTAGGTTATGAAGGCACGAATCAAATAACTGACTTAATCTATAATTCTTTTACATTAGGGATGGAAGATCACCTGTTAGAAATTTTTGGTGGACATGATACGAAAGAAGTTATAACAAAAGGTATTTCAGCCGATTCTGAGTTAAATTGGAATCGTGAAGCACAAGGAGAGTTAAATAAAATACCTGGATTTGTACGGGGGAAAGTTAAACGTAATACTGAAAAATTTGCGCGTGAGCGAGGGTTTAATGAAATTACTCTTGAAGTAATGTACGCTGCTAAAGAAGCTGTAGGGGCGTAATATTAATGATAAATGAGGAATGAGGAATGAGGAATTAAGCTAAAATTGATCTTGTTTTTTTATTTCAAGTAAAATACAGAATACCTGTATAATAGGAGTACACTGGAGAAGTATTTATTTTTCATCAAATTATATAAAACTTAAATGGGGCTAGTGCTTAATACTGGTGGGCATTGCCCACCCTACGGGTTATAGTTTACTGATAATTCTTTGTAAAATTTCGATACCGGTAAATGCTTGCCAACCAAAAATTAATAACATCGTCATATTGATACCAACATGGGTAAATCTAGCGAAGGTATTACCTTTTTGCATATAAGGTACTAAAGATGCGGAAGTAGTCACCATTGCCATCATGACTAAACCGGCTAATAAATGAGGACCAACAAATAACTTACCATTATTAATATAAGTGACTGCCATACCGCCAATAGTGCCTAAAACGACTAATGCCAAAAAAAGTGAACCGACTTGGTGATGACGATTAGCAAAGTTACCTTTAATTAACTCTTTTCTAGCTTCTTTATCGGCTTGACGGGTACGTTTTGCTTTGATGCCTAAATATAAAGCATAAATGGCTGTGGCAAATAATACCCACATTAAAATAGGATGTCCAAATTGTGACCATGTTTTGACTGCTTGAGGAATCTCGAAATTCATAGTTTCTCTACCTTTTTAGTTTAAACTTAATATTATTTCACATAAATTAACATAGCATTAACCGAGAATTTTCGTTAACTGTAATGGAGGAGGTAGAATCATCCGTAAATGTACAGAGTAACAAGATTATGTCACAATCAAAATAAGTTTAATTAAGCTCAGTTAGGACTAAAAAATAACATGAATTCACCAATTCAAGCGGTAAGTGCGCCCTATCGAGGGGATGCTTATTACCGCACTCCGCCGCCGGATTTACCATCTTTACTGTTAAAAGAAAGAATTGTCTATTTAGGGTTGCCATTAGTGTCTCCTGATGAGTATAAAGATCAATTAGGGGTAGATGTAACGGAATTAATTATCGCGCAACTGTTGTTTTTGCAATTTGATGATCCTGAAAAGCCGATTTATCTGTATATTAACTCTACGGGTACATCATGGTATGGGGGAGATTCCATCGGTTTTGAAACAGAAGCGTTCGCTATTTGTGATACCATTAATTATATAAAACCTCCTGTACATACTATCTGTTTAGGACAAGCAATGGGTACGGCGGCGATGATATTAGCATCAGGCACAAAAGGGTGTAGGGCAAGTCTTCCCCATGCTAGTATTATTCTGCATCAGGCGAGACAAGGAGCGCAAGGACAGGCTACGGATATTCAAATTCGGGCAAAAGAAGTCATAGTGAATAAAAGAGTAATGCTTAAAATTCTAGCGGATAAGACAGGGCAAACGGTAGAAAAAATCGAGAAGGATACAGATCGTATGTTTTATATGAATCCCCAACAAGCCAAAGAATATGGCATTATTGACAGGGTTTTAGAAAGCAGTAAAGATTTACCCGTGCCTTTAGCCGCCATCAGATAACAATTAAATATACCCTTTGCGCCATGAGCGCCTTTGCGAGAAACTACTAGCTAACAAACCATAACAAAATTAAGAGATAAAACTATGCCTATTGGAGTACCCAGAGTTCCATACCAAGCACCCGGACAACCTTACAGCGACTGGGTAAATATTTATGATCGCCTTTATCGAGAACGGATTATATTTTTAGGTAGGGGGGTTAACGACAGTTTAGCCAACCAGATTATAGCGGTGATGTTGTATCTCGACTCCGAAGACAACAATAAACCAATTTACCTGTATATTAACTCTCCAGGAGGTTCGGTGACAGCAGGGTTAGCCATTTATGATACAATGCAACACATTAAATCGGAAGTGGTGACTATTTGTGTTGGATTAGCGGCTTCCATGGGAGCATTTTTATTAACTGCTGGTGCAAAAGGTAAACGTTTAGCCTTACCCCATTCTCGAATTATGATACACCAACCACTAGGGGGAGTGCAAGGAAGAAGACAAGCCACAGATATTGAAATTGAAGCGAAAGAAATCCTGCGGATTCGGGATGACTTAAATGCGATGATGGCGTTTCATACTGGGCAAACTATCGAAAAAATTGCCAAAGACACCGATAGAGACTATTTTATGTCAGCCCAAGAAGCCCTTGAATACGGCTTAATCGATAAAGTCATCGAAGATCGAGTTTAATCAATTAACAATTAGTAGGGTGGGCAATGCCCACCGTCAAAACAATGTAATATATATTGTTACTAAAAGACTAAAAACTTTATGAATACAGTAATTTTAAACTTAGAAAATGTAGGTATAACTGACGATCAATTTTATAGTTTATGTCAAGTTAATCCTCATTGGAATTTAGAAATAAATAAGCAAGGAGAATTAATGATTATGCCTCCCATTGGTGGTATTAGTGGTAATAGAGAAGCAAATTTAATAGCAGATTTAACTATTTGGAATCGTCAAAAAAAATTAGGCATTGTTTTCAGCTCGTCAACTATTTTTTGCCTACCAAATGGTGGAAAGCGATCGCCTGATGTGGCATATATAAAACTTGAAAATTGGCAAAAATTAACATTACAAGATCAAGAAAAATTACCCCCGATATGTCCTGATTTTGTTATGGAATTAGGCTCTAAAACTGACTCTTTAAAACCTTTACAAGAAAAGATGCAAGAGTATTTAGATAGTGGTTTACAACTAGGGTGGTTAATCAATCCGCAATCTCAACAAGTAGAAATTTATCGCCCTAATCAAGCAGTAGAAATATTATCTTTACCGGCTACTTTATCGGGAGAAAATATCTTACCTGAATTTGTCCTTAATTTACCTATTTATAACTAAGTTTTTTCTAATATTTGGTTGAATTTTATAGTTATCTGAAAAAGTCTCGCAAAGGCAATCATAACGCAATTTATAACTATTAATGACTATATAACCTTGTATAATAACTCTCAAAATCAAGAACAAATTATCAGTAATTCTCGAATTATTGTAGTAGAAGATTTAGGATTAATGCCCTATAAATTAGCATGGAAATATCAACAAAAATTAGTTCAAGAAAGACTCGAAAATCCAGCATTACTTGATAAATTACTATTAGTTGAACATCCTCCTGTTTATACTCTTGGTACTGGCTCAACTCTCGAACACCTCAAATTTGATCTAAATAACTTTTCAGGAGAAATATACCGCACAGAAAGAGGCGGAGAAGTAACATTTCATTGTCCTGGACAGATTGTTATTTATCCTATTTTAAATTTACATTATTATCAAACAGATTTACACTGGTATTTGAGGCAATTAGAAGAAGTAATTATCCAATTATTAGTAAAATATAACCTCAAAGCTGAAAGAATAAACGGCTTAACAGGTGTGTGGATTAACAACGCAAAAATAGCTGCCATCGGCATCAAAGTTAAACGTTGGATTACTATGCACGGTGTCGCTTTAAATGTTTGTTGCGATTTATCGGGCTTCAACAAAATTATCCCTTGCGGTATCAAAGGTAAATTTGTGACAAGATTATCCCATTATGATCCTAGTATTAATATTTTAGAAGTTAAGGAAGAATTAGTCAAGACTTTTTCTCAAGTTTTTTGATAAATATTCTTTGATTTTTTAGTTTTGTTAATTTAACGTGTTAGTTGTCTCTCGCAAAGGCGCAAAGGCACAAAGAATAAGAAGTTTAAACTGTTTATTAAATTAGAGTTACTTTTTCCATAGGTTCTACAATATAATAAATACATTCTTATAATTTTATCTTTGACCGTAAGACTATTTATATTTTCAATGATGGCTAATTCTTGCGTTTCTAATGCTGTTATTTCTAAATTCTCCACGCTATCTAATAGACATTTCCCATAATTTGACACATCAGGGCTAAAGTCTTTACTACAAGCTGTTATTTCTAAATTTTCCCACCTATCTACTCTTTCTTCTAACATTTTATCTTCTTTGATTTTAGATAACTCTAGTATTAAAGTTGTATAACTATAATTAAGTTTATATTCTTTTATTTTTTCCGTTAAGATTTGCCCATCAATTTCTGAAAAATCATTAATTAATACCAGTTTTAAGTCAACAACAAATCTAGTTAAATTTTTATACTTTAAAAAAATATTCTCTAAACAAATTGCTAACACTTGTGGTATCGGTTTTAAAATATAACTCTGATAATCTCCTATATTTATTTTTTGGCATATAGATAAAATATCTTCTTGACTCTTAATCGATAACTTTTCAATCCATAATTGCTCATATACAATTAAGCAGTTTCCTTGAACATTATTCATCACTAATTTAGAATACATATTCGCCTTCACCTTAGTTAGTTGAAATGTAGGCTTCCATCCTAATTTTTCTAGTTTTTCTATAACTAAATTAATTTGATTAGGTAAAACAAATAATTCATATTTATAAATGGGGCGAAGGGCTATTTCTTGATAATATTGTGTTGCCATTACTAAATCCCCTAAAATTATCGGCAAAATATTATCTTGATTAAAACTAGCTAAAATATCCTGAAGATTTTTATAATGTAACTGATTCTTATACCAACTACGGCGATAAATTCCTTTGAGTCTTTTTTCTTCTTCCGTTTTAATTTGGTAAGACGATAAACTATAGTAAAGTAACGGCAATAGATGATAACTTTCTGAATCTATATCATTTTCAATATCAATTTTTTTATACCATTTTTGCCATAATAATAGTTTTTTTTCTTCTTCCTCCTCAAAGATAATTTTTAAGAGTAATTTTTTTTCCTCTGTTAAACAGTGATTTATTTTCATCGTTATTTATTTAACTACTTTCTTTCAGATAGTCAGCCTAAATCAATTGTGCAAATGTGATATGATGCACCTTTCACTTTATAGGCTTCCCAATTGCATAACTGATTGAGACTCACTATAGTATAATGAACAGTCAATAAGATTGTCAATTAAAGTTTTATTTTAAAATTCATGGTATCCCAATTAAAAAATCAAGAGTTAATACAAGATAATATTAATAATAAATTTTCTTCCGAAGTTCAATTATTATTATTAGCAAGTCGTAAAACTTTATCTGAATCAAATATCAACAAAGTTCAAGTTATTACTTCTCAGGTTATTGATTGGCAACAAGTAATTAATTTAGCTAAATCTCATTCTGTTATTCCTTTAGTCGCTCATAATTTACAAAAATATTGTGCAAAAAATTTACCAGATAATATTAAAACTATATTAAAAACAGAATTTCGTAGTAATGCTATTAAAAATATTTATTTAAGTAAAGAATTATTAGAAATTGTACAGTTATTAAAAGATAATGATATTGATTATATTTGTTATAAAGGTGCAAGTTTAGCCGCTTCTATATATGGTGATATTTCTTTTAGACAATTTAATGATATTGATATTTTAATTTGTAAAAAAGACTTACTAAAAGCAAGAGATTTATTCTTTTCTATGGGAGGAAAAGATTATTTTTCAATTAATATTTTTACCGATAAACAAAAAGAGTATTATGTAAATTCTAAAATAGCACATTATTTTTTTATTAACTGTGCTTATACTTTTGAATTTAAAAAAAGTACAGTATTTTTAGATTTACATTGGAA